>JBBIPS010000018.1:0-19845 GCA_037442725.1 Burkholderiales bacterium
CCGGCGCTCTCAAGCAAATGTGGCTGCGCCACTTTGCTTGAACCCCCGCGGGGGGGCGGGCTGGGCGCAGCCCGGCCCTGGGGGCGCTCAGGACGCGGCCGGCAGCCCGGCCAGCGTGCGCTGGACCACCAGCGCCAGGTCTTCGGCCATGCGCTCCTTGTTCAGCAATGCGCGCACGCCCAGTTGCGCGGCCTGGGCGCGCAACGCATCGTCGATGTAGCCCGACGCGAGGATGACGGGCAGGTCGGAGCGGATCGAGCGCAACTCGCGCGCCACCTCCAGCCCCGACAGGCCGGGCATGTTGAAGTCGGTGACGACGAGGTCGTGGTCATGCGCGTGCGCGCGCACCGCGGCCAGCGCCTGGCGCGGGTCGTTGAAGCAGGTGACGCTGCATCCAGCGCGGCTGAGCATGCGCTCGCCGAGCAGCGAGATGACCTCGTCGTCGTCGAGGAACAGCACGCGCCGGCGCGACCCGGTCACGACCACCGGCGCGCTCGCCTGCACCGCCGCGGCGGCGCCGAGCTCGGGCGCCACACGCGGCAGGTAGACGTGGAAGGTGCTGCCCCGGCCGGGCTCGCTGTCGACGGCCATCGCGCCGTGGTGGGACTCGATGATGCCGCGCACGACCGCCAGCCCCAGGCCGGTGCCCTGCCCGGTCCGCTTGGTCGTGAAGAAGGGTTCGAAGATGCGCGCGCGGGTGGCTTCGTCCATGCCGCAGCCATCGTCGCGAACCCACAGGTGCGCGTACGCCCCGGCGGGCAGGTCCGCCAGCCGGTCGGTGACGGCGGCGTCGATCTCGACCGCGTCGAGCCCGATCTCGATGCGACCGGTGCTGCCGCCGAGCGCGTGCCAGGCGTTGGTGCACAGGTTCAGCAGCACCTGTTCGAACTGGGTCGCGTCGACCAGCGCATGCAGCGGCGCCTCGGGCAGCCGGGCTTCGATCGTCGCCACCGCCGGCAGGCTGCCGCGCAGGATGGCCTCGGTCTCGATGATCAGTGGCTGCAGCGGCAGGTTGGCCAGCAGCGCCGGCTGCGGGCGGCTGAACGCCAGGATGCGCTGCACGACGGCGCGCGCGCGCTCGCCGGCGGCCTGGATCTGGGCCAGCCACTCGTGCGCCTTGCCGCCTTCGGGCAGGTCCTGGCGCGCCAGCGCCGCGTAGCCGAGGATCGCCGCGACGATGTTGTTGAAGTCGTGCGCGATGCCGCCGGCCAGCGTGCCCACGGCCTGCAGCTTCTGCGACTGGCGCAACTGCGCTTCGAGCTCGCGGCGCAGCTCCTCGGCGCGCTTGCGCACGCTGATGTCGGTGCGGATGCCGATGAACTGGTACGGCCGGCCGGCATCGTCGAGCGAAGGCGCCAGCGTCGAGTCGACCCAGAACAGGTGGCCGTCCTTGGCCCGGCTGCAGATCTCCCCCTCCCAGACCTGGCCGCGCTGGAGCGTCGACCACATGTCGTCGAAGAAGGAGCGCGGGTGGACGCCGGAGTTGAGGATGCGGTGCGTCTGGCCGAGCAGCTCCTCGCGTGCATAGCCCGAGACCGCGCAGAAGTAGTCGTTGACGAAGGTGATGCGGCCTGCCAGGTCGGTGATCGACAGCAGCGCATGCGCGTCGACGGCGGCCTGCAGGTCGGCCAGGCGCGTGTTCGACGCCTTCAGCGCCGCCTCGGCCGCCTTGCGCTCGCTCAGGTCCCGGATGAACATGCCGCTGCGCGCGACGCCTTCGCCGTCGCGGTAGATCGTGCTGCTGACCTCGGCCGCGAAGCGCGTGCCGTCGGCGCGGATCATCGTCAGCTCGCCACAGGCATAGCCGGTGGCTTCGCGCTGCGCGAGCAAGCGCGCCAGGTTGGGGTCCGCGCGGTCGACCAGCCCGTCGCGGCCGGTGGCGCAGATCTGCGCCTCGCTCATGCCGAAGGCGCGGCACGCCGCCGGGTTGGCCGACTGCACCGAGCCGTCGGGCGAAGTCAGCAGGATCAGGTCCAGGCTGTGCTCGAACAGGGCCCGGTAGCGTGCCTCGCTCAGCGCGAGGTCGCGCAACGCCTGCTCGCGCTCGGCCACGCGCTGCTCGAGCTGCAGGGCGCGCTGCTCCAGCTTGCGCACCAGTGCGGCGCTGTAGGCTTCGAGCGACTCGTCGGGTGTCGCATCCGGCGTGCGCACCGGCGCCAGCATGCCCGCGCGCGTGGCCTCGAGAACGGTGTGGATGCGCTGCAGGAAGGCGTCGGGCTCGGCCGGCTTGACGATGAACGCGTCGGCGCCCATCTCGAGCGCGAGCTGCTCGTCCTTCGGATCGGTGTAGGTCGCGGTGTAGACGACGAACGGCACCTCGCGCAGCGCCTCGTCGGCCTTCCAGCGCCGCAGCAGCGTGTAGCCGTCCATCACCGGCATCAGCAGGTCGCTGACCACCAGGTCAGGCCGGTGCTGGTGCGCCTTGGCCAACGCCTCGGCGCCGTGGCGGGCCTCGTCCACCTCGTAGCCGTGCCCCTGCAGCAGCGAGCGCAGAAGATACAGGTTGTCCGCCCGATCGTCGACCACCAGCACGCGCATCACTTGTTCCCCCGCCGATCCTCGGCACGCAGATGCTGCTCGACCCGATCGACGAAGGTTTCGGGGTCGATCGGCTTCTCGATGTAGCCCTGGCAGCCCGCCGCCAGCGCCGACTCGCGGTCGCCGAGCATCGCGTACGACGTCACCGCGACGATCGGAATCGGCGCCAGCGCAGCGTCGGCCTTGAGCGCACGCGCCACCGCGTAGCCGTCCATGCCGGGCAACTGGATGTCGAGCAGGATCAGCGCCGGCGCCACCTGCGCCGCCAGTGCGATGCCGCTCGGCCCGTCCGGCGCGTGGGCCACCTGCCAGCCGCGCGCCTGCAGCAGGAAGGTCGCCAGGTAGCGGTTGTTCTCGTTGTCCTCGATCAGCAGGATGCGTGGGTTCATCGCGGCGCCTCCCCGGCGCGTTGCAGGGTCAGGCTGAACACGCTGCCGCGCCCGGGCTGGCTGGCCAGCGTCACGTCGCCGCCCATCAGCTGCGCCAGCCGGCGCGAGATGGCCAGGCCGAGGCCGGTGCCCTCGCGCTCGCGCGCGAGGCGGCTGTCGACTTGGCGGAAGGGCTGGAACAAGGTGTCCAGATCCTGCGGCGCGATGCCGATCCCGGTGTCGGCGACGTCGATGCGCAGCAGCCCGGGTGCGCCCGGCGCCGCGCTCAGCGTCACGCTGCCGGCATCGGTGAACTTGATCGCGTTGCTGAGCAGGTTGAGCAGCACCTGTTCGACGCGACGCGCATCGCCGTGCGCCGGGCCCACGCCGTCGTCGACCTGCGCCTGCAGCACCAGCGACTTCTTCTCGGCCAGCGGCCGCACGATCTCGACCACCTTGGCGATCGAGGCGCGCAGGTCGAAGTCCTCGTGCGCGACCTCGAGCTGGCCCGACTCGATCTTGGAGATGTCGAGCACGTCGTTGATCAGCGCCAGCAGGTGCCGCGAGCTGTCGCGCACCATCGCGAGCTGCCTGCCCTGCTCGTCGTTGAGCGGCCCTGCCAGCCGCTGCAGCAGGATGCCGGTGAAGCCGATGATGGAGTTCAGCGGCGTGCGCAACTCGTGGCTCATCGTGGCCAGGAAGGACGACTTGATCCGGTCGGCCGACTCGGCGCGGTCGCGCGCCGCGGCCAGCTCGGCGCTGGTTCGACGCAGCGTGCGCAGGTCGAGCACGATGCGCCAGGCCAGGCCCAGCACGATCACGACCGCGAGCGGCGCGCCCACGGCGCTGACCAGCAGCGCGCGGCGCCTGATGGCCAGGTTGCCCTGTTCCTGCGCGGCCAGCGTGCTTTGGACCCGCGCCTCCATCCCGGCCACCGCGGCACGCAACCGATCGTGAAGCCGCCGGCCCTTCCCGCTGGCGATCAACCTTCGGGCGTCCTCTGCACCGCCGTCGCGACGCAGCGCGACCACCGCAGCGATGCTGTCGATGCGCTGCGCGGCCAGGTGCTCGAGCGCGTCGAGCCGGGCCGGCACGTCGCCCGCGAGGCCGCGCAGCAGGCTCAGCTGTTCCTCGACGTGCTGCCGCGCCTGCCGGTAGGGGCCGAGAAAGCCCTCGTCGCCGGTGATCACGTAGCCGCGCTGGGCAGTCTCGGCGTCGGTTGCCGACGACAGCAACCGGGCCAGCGCCGTCAACTCGGCCTGCGCGCTCCGCACGGCATCGGCGCTGTCGGCCAACTCCGAAGTGCTGCGGTAATCGAGCACCCCGACGCCGACCAGCAGCGCCAGCATCAGCGCGAACCCGCCGCCGATCAGGCGCTCGAGGGCGAACTTCCTGACGGCGCGAGTTCTGGCTGGACGAACCTGCGACATCGTCGCGCCAGCATACGCGCACGATCGGACGCCGCATCGGGACCGACCCGATCACTCGGAAATTCGAGACGCCGGCTTGAGTTTTCGCAACTGCGCGCGGCCGAACCGGCGCCGGCCCGCGTGCAGCACGGCGGCGCGATGGCGACGACCGCGCCACGCATCGGCGACGGCGAAGCCGCCGCCGCGTCGGCCCTTCAGCGCAACGACGCGTTGAGCCTGGCCAGCGCGGCGCTGCCCGGGCACAGCTCGGCCTCGCCCAGCGTGTTGAGCGCCCGCGCCACGGTGTTCAGGCCGTGGTGCAGGTCGCTGACGTGCGGGTCGACGTAGAGCAGCCCGGTGACGATCTCGCCCCTGGCCTGGTGCGCCATGACGTGGTTCATCGCGCTGATGCGGTCGGTCGGGTCGTAATCGGTGTGCAGCTTGCGCAGCCGCATCGTCCCGCCGTCGGCCTGCGGCAGCTCGATCACCTCGCCGGGCCCCGGCGCGGCCTTGACCTCGGCGGCCAGATCGATGAAGTCGATGCGGCTGACCGACTCGTTGTGCTCGCGCACGTAGTCGTAGCTGCGCGTGCTGCCGGGGTGGTTGTTGAACGCGACGCACGGGCTGATGACGTCGATGAACGCCGAGCCGCCGTGGTTGATCGCACCCTCGATCAGCGGCACCAGTTGCGCCTTGTCGCCCGAGAAGCCGCGCGCCACGTAGGTGGCGCCGAGCTGCAGCGCCAGGCCGATCATGTCGACCGGCGCGTCCGGGTTGACCACGCCCTTCTTGCTCTTGCTGCCGCGGTCGGCGGTGGCCGAGAACTGGCCCTTGGTGAGGCCGTAGACGCCGTTGTTGGCGACGATGTAGACCATGCGCACGCCGCGCCGCATCGCATGCGCGAACTGGCCCAGGCCGATCGAGGCCGAGTCGCCGTCGCCCGACACGCCCAGGTAGAGCAGCTCGCGGTTGGCCAGGTTGGCGCCGGTGAGCACGCTGGGCATGCGCCCGTGCACGGTGTTGAAGCCGTGGCTGGCACCGAGGAAGTACG
Source organism: Burkholderiales bacterium (assembly GCA_037442725.1). Taxonomy (GTDB): domain Bacteria; phylum Pseudomonadota; class Gammaproteobacteria; order Burkholderiales; family Burkholderiaceae_C; genus Pseudaquabacterium. Next base: position 5,367 of record JBBIPS010000018.1, read on the forward strand.
TCGGCGTCTTGCTCGAGCAGCCGATGCCCGAGAGCTTGGCGACGCGGTGCGGCTCGATGTCGAGCTGCCAGCAGGCCTGCACGATGGCCGCCGAGATCGAGTCGTGTCCGCAGCCGGCGCACAACGTCGAGACCGGCCCCTCGTAATCGCGCCGGGTGTAGCCGACCTGGTTGCGGGCCAGCGTCGGGTGATGCAGCTTGGGTTTGGCGAGGTAGGTCATGCGATGCGTTCACGGCGTGGCGCGACGGCGAGTGCGTGCACCTGGTTGGTGATGGCCTGGGTGACGAAGCGGGCGGTGATCGGCGTGCCGTCGTAGTGCAGCACCGGGATCAGCCAGGCCGGATCGACCTCGAGCTCGTTGATGAGCAGCGTGCGCATCTGCGCGTCGCGGTTCTGCTCGACGACGAAGACGTGGTCGTGGCTGGCGATGAACTCGTGCACGCTGGCCGGGAACGGAAAGGCGCGCAGCCGCATCGCGTCGAGGTGGATGTGCGCGTCGGCCAGCGTCTCGAGCGCTTCGTCCATCGCCGGCGCGGTCGAGCCGAAGTAGATGACCCCGAGGCGCGACTTCACCGCGGCGGCACGCACCAGCGGCTGCGGCACCAGGGTCGCGGCGGTGGCGAACTTCTTCAGCAAGCGCTGCACGTTGTAGATGTAGTCCGGCCCGGCCTCGGAGTAGCGCGCGTACTCGTCGCGCGTGCTGCCGCGGGTGAAGTACGCACCGCGGCTCGGGTGCGTGCCGGGCAGCGTGCGCCACGGGATGCCGTCGCCGTCGACGTCCTTGTAGCGGCCGAAGTCCTTGCCCGCCTCGAGCTCGGCCGCGCTCATCACCTTGCCGCGGTCGTAGCAGCGCGCGTCGTCCCAGGCCAGCGGCTCGCACAGGCGCTGGTTCATGCCGATGTCGAGGTCGCTCATCACGAACACCGGCGTCTGCAGCCGGTCGGCCAGGTCGAGCGCGGTGGCGGCGTGCTCGAAGCACTCGGCCGGGTCCTGCGGCAGCAGCATCACGTGCTTGGTGTCGCCGTGCGAGGCGTAGGCGCTGCTGATCAGGTCGGCCTGCTGGGTGCGCGTGGGCATGCCGGTGGACGGCCCGCCGCGCTGCACGTCGATGATCGTCAGCGGAATCTCGGCAAAGTAGGCCAGGCCGATGAACTCGGTCATCAGCGAGACGCCGGGCCCCGAGGTGGCGGTGAAGGCGCGCGCGCCGTTCCAGCCGGCGCCGGTGATCATGCCGACCGACGCCAGCTCGTCCTCGGCCTGGACGATGGCGAACCGGTTCGCGCCGGTCTCGGGGTCGACGCGGTACTTGCGGCAGAACTTGTCGAAGGCCTCGACGACCGAGGTCGACGGCGTGATCGGGTACCAGGCGCAGACGCTGGCGCCGCCGTAGACGCAGCCCAGCCCGGCGGCCGAGTTGCCGTCCATGAAGATGCGCTCGCCCACCTTGTCCGAGGCCTTCACGCGCAGGCCGATGCCGGGCTGGCGCGGCGGCAGCAGGTGGTCGCGCGCGAAGCTGCGGCCCGACTGCAGCGCGCGCACGTTCGACTCGAGCAGGCGCTCCTTGCCGCGGTACTGTTCGCCGAACAGCGTCTCGATCACCGCCGAGTCGATGCCCATCAGCTCGGACAGCGCCCCCAGCACCATGATGTTCTTGAACAACTGGCGCTGGCGCGAGTCCTCGTAGGTGGCGTTGCAGATCGCCGTCACCGGCATGCCGATGACGGTGATGTCGTCGCGGAAGGCGCTGGCCGGCAGCTCCTTGGTGCTGTCGTAGAAGAGGTAGCCGCCGCTCTCGACCTCGGCCACGTCCTGGGCCCAGGTCTGCGGATTCATCGCCACCATCATGTCGACGCCGCCGCGCCGGCCGAGCCAGCCGCGCTCGCTGACGCGCACCTCGTACCAGGTCGGCAGGCCCTGGATGTTGCTCGGGAAGATGTTGCGCGGGCTCACCGGCACGCCCATGCGCAGGATCGACTTGGCGAACAGCTCGTTGGCCGAAGCCGACCCCGAGCCGTTGATGTTGGCGAATTTGACGACGAAGTCGTTCACCGCTTCGAGGCGTTTCATGCCGTGGTCTCCACACGCGTTGCACTGGTCTTGCCGTCGCGGCAGGCGGGGCCGGCCTTGGTCGTGAGCAGCAGGAACTTCTGCATGTCCCAGGCACCGGTCGGACAGCGCTCGGCGCACAGGCCACAGTGCAGGCAGACGTCTTCGTCCTTGACCATCACGCGCGCGGTCTTGAGCGCGTCGCTGACGTAGAGCGCCTGGGTCGCGTGCAGCGCCGGCGCCTTCAGCCGCGTGCGCAGGTCGGGCTCGTCGCCGTTGCTCGTGAAGGTGATGCAGTCCATCGGGCAGATGTCGACGCAGGCGTCGCACTCGATGCACAGCTTGCCGGTGAACACCGTCTGCACGTCGCAGTTCAGGCAGCGCTCGGCCTCCTTGAACGCGGTGGCGAGGTCGAAGCCGAGCTCGACCTCGACCTTGATGCTGGCCAATGCCTTGGCGGCGTTGCTCCACGGCACCTTGTTGCGCAGGTCGTTGGAGACGGCGTTGTGATAACTCCACTCGTGGATGCCCATCTTCTGCGACAGCAGGTTGACGTGCGGCGGCGGCCGCTTGCCGACCGGCTCGCCGTTGAGGAAGCGGTCGATCGACACCGCCGCCTCGTGGCCGTGCGCCACCGCGGTGATGATGTTCTTGGGGCCGAACGCGGCATCGCCACCGAAGAAGACCTTGTCCAGCGTCGACTGGAAGGTCCTGGCGTCGAGCTGCGGCAGCCCCCACTTGTCGAACGCGATGCCGCAGTCGGGCTCGATCCAGTGAAAGCTGTTCTCCTGGCCGACGGCGATCAGCACCTCGTCGCAATCGAAGGTGACCTCGGGCGCCCCGGTGGGCACCAGCGTGCGCCGTCCCTTGTCGTCGTAGACCGCGCTGACAATCTCGAAGCGCATGCCGACGAGCTTGCCGCCTTCGTGCACGAAGGCCTTCGGGACGTGGAAGTTGATGATCGGGATGCCCTCGTGCTGCGCATCCTCCTTCTCCCACGGCGAGGCCTTCATCTCGTCGAAGCCCGAGCGGACGATGACCTTGACGTCATCGGCGCCGAGCCGGCGCGCCGAGCGGCAGCAGTCCATCGCCGTGTTGCCGCCGCCGAGGACGATGACACGCTTCTTGACCGCGCTGACGTGGCCGAACGAGACCGAGGCGAGCCAGTCGATGCCGATGTGGATGTCGGCCGCGGCCTCCTTGCGGCCGGGCACCTGCAGGTCGCGCCCGCGTGGCGCGCCGCAGCCGACGAAGACCGCATCCCACGGCTCGGCCAGCAGCGCGCGCATCGACTCGATGCGCTGGCCGGCGCGGAAGTCGACGCCGAGGTTGAGGATGTAGCCGCACTCCTCGTCGATCACCGCCTCGGGCAGCCGGAAGCGCGGGATCTGCGTGCGGATGAAGCCGCCCGCCTTCTTCTCGCCGTCGAACACCGTCACCGCGTAGCCCTGCGCTGCGAGGTCGCGCGCCACCGTCAGCGAGGCCGGCCCGGCACCGACGCAGGCCACGCGCTTGCCGTTCTGCGACTTGGCGCGCTGCATGCGCGCGCGCACGTCCTCGCCCTTGTAGTCGGCTGCGACGCGCTTCAGGCGGCAGATCGCCACCGGCTCGGCCTTGGCGGCGTTGTGCTCCTCGACCCGGCCGCGCCGGCACGCCGGCTCGCAGGGGCGGTCGCAGGTGCGGCCGAGCACGCCGGGAAAGACGTTGGAGACCCAGTTCACCATGTAGGCGTCGTCGTAACGCCCCTGGCTGATCAGGCGGATGTATTCGGGGACGGGGGTGTGGGCCGGGCAGGCCCATTGGCAATCGACGACCTTGTGAAAGTAGTCCGGGTCGGCCACATCGGTGGGATGCACGTGCAGGGTTCTCCAGGTATGGAGCACCCATCCCTGGGCAGCGACGACGGCCGCAGCGCCCGGTGGCACCCCCAAATTTCAGAGGCGCCAGTCTACCCTCGGCGCTGTGAACGACCGCCGGTCACGGCCTTGCCGACGACGACTCCGTTTGACTGGCATCAAGCCTGTTTCACTGCGCCGCGCCGCGGCACGGCCCGGGTCGCCTCAGCCAGCGAGCACGCGCAGCGCCTTCTGCAGGCCCTCGACCTTGTGCCCCCGGCGCGCGCGCCGGCCCTGATGCGCGGCGAGCGCTGCCGCCTTCAGCACGATCTCCCTGGGCTTGCCGCCGCGGCCGCTGCCGGCCACGCGCAGGCTGTCGGCGCACGCCGCCACCGAGATGAGCGGTGCACCGGCGTCCACCGCCATCAGCGTCAGGCCCTTGCCGCCGTTGGGCTGGCACTTCAGCTCGGCGAGCGGGAACAGCAGCAGGCGCCCGTCCAGCGCCAGGCACGCGACCTGGCACGGCGACGGCAGCACCGCCACCGGCGGCAGCAATTGGTCGGCGTCGTCGATCGTCAGGAACGCCTTGCCGGCCTTGTTGCGGCACTGCATGTCGGCCACGCTCGCCAGCAGGCCGAAGCCGCCGGTGTTGGCCAGCAGCAGCGTGGTCTCGGCGGCGCCGGCGAAATAGTGCGCGGCGGAGGTGCCGGGTTCGAGATCGACCAGGCTGGTGACCGGCGCACCGTCGCCACGGCCGCCGGGCAACTGGCTCACTGCGACCGAGTACACGCGCGCGCTGCCCCCCCGCGCCGAGCCCAGCACCAGCAGCGTGTCGACGCTGCGGCAGGCGAAGGTGCCGTACAGCGCGTCGCCATCCTTGAAGCCGAGCCCGGCCGGATCGATGTCGTGGCCCTTCAGCGCGCGCACCCAGCCCTTCAGGCTGACGACGACGGTGACCGGCTCGTCGATCACCCTGACCTCGACGAGCGCGCGCCTGTCGGCCTCGATCAGCGTGCGGCGCGCGTCACCGTGGGTCTTGGCGTCGGCCTCGATCTCGCGGATCAACGCCCGTTTGAGCGCCGCCGGGCTGCCGAGGATGTCCTCCAGCCTGGCCTGCTCGCGATGCAACTCCTGCAACTCCTGCTCGATCTTGATCGCCTCCAGCCGCGCCAACTGGCGCAGCCGGATGTCGAGGATGTCGTCGGCCTGGCGCTCGCTCAGCGCGAAGCGCTCGATCAGCGCCGGCCTGGGCTCGTCGGCGTGGCGAATGATGCGGATCACCTCGTCGATGTTGAGCAGCACGAGCTGGCGGCCCTCGAGCACGTGGCTGCGCTCGACGACCTTGCCCAGCCGGTGCTGGGTGCGGCGCTGCACCGTGTCCTGGCGGAACGCGATCCACTCGACAAGCATCTGGCGCAGGCTCTTCTGCGTCGGCCGCCCGTCGTGGCCGACCAGCGTCAGATTCACCGGCACGCTGGTCTCGAGTCCGGTGTGCGCAAGCAGCGTCGTGATCAGGTCCTGCTGCGGCGTGGTGCGGGTCCTGGGCTCGAACACCAGCCGCACCGCGGCCTCCTTGCCGGACTCGTCGCGCACCGCGTCGAGCAGCGCAAGCAATGCCGCCTTCTGCTGCGACTGCTCGGCGCTGAGGGTCTTCCTGCCGGCCCTGACCTGCGGGTTGGTGAGGGCCTCGATCTCCTCGAGCACGCGCTGGCTGCTGGTGGCCGGCGGCAGTTCGGTGACGACGAGCTGCCACTGGCCGCGCGCCAGCTCCTCGATCTTCCAGCGCGCCCGCACCTTGAGCGAGCCACGGCCGCTCGCATAGGCGTCGCGGAGCTCGGCTTCGCTCGAGATGATCTGGCCGCCACCGGGGTAGTCCGGGCCCGGGATCAGGCGGTACAGCTCGTCGTCCTCGAGCGCGCCGTCGCGCAGCAGCGCCACCGCTGCGGCGGCGACCTCGCGCAGGTTGTGGCTCGGGATCTCGGTGGCCAGGCCGACGGCGATGCCCGAGGCGCCGTTGAGCAGCACGAACGGCAGACGCGCGGGGAGCCGGCGCGGCTCCTCGGTCGAGCCGTCGTAGTTCGGCACGAAGTCGACCGTGCCCTCGTCGATCTCGTCGAGCAGCAGCCGCGCGATCGGCGCCAGCCGCGCCTCGGTGTAGCGCATCGCCGCGGCGCCGTCGCCGTCGCGGCTGCCGAAGTTGCCGTGGCCGTCGACGAGCGGGTAGCGCTGGCTGAAGCCCTGTGCCATGCGCACCAGCGCGTCGTAGGCGGCCTGGTCGCTGTGCGGGTGAAAGCGCCCCAGCACGTCGCCGACGACGCGTGCGCTCTTGACCGGCTTGGCGCCACCCGCGCCGCCGAAGGCCAGCCCCATGCGCAGCATCGAGTACAGGATGCGCCGCTGCACCGGCTTGGCGCCGTCGCAGACATCGGGCAGCGCGCGGCCCTTGACGACCGAGAGCGCGTATTCGAGGTAGGCCTGTTCGGCGTAGTGCGCCAGCGTGATGGCGTCGCCGGGTTCATCGGGTGGGTTATCGAAGGACAGCGGGATCTGGTTCATCGGGGGTCAGGGTCGGTTGGCCGACGGGCACAAGGGTGGCGTGGCACGGCTCGGCAACTCGAGCGGCGCCGAGCAATCCCGGCCGCAAGGCGCAACGGGTCCGTGCCGGATCGGATCGGCGGCGCGGCCGACTTCAGGCAAAGGGATTGCAGATCGTCAGCCGGTTGTCGAGCACCTGCCCGGCCTGAAAGTCCTCGGACATCAACGTCGTGCAACCCGCCTCCAGTGCGGATGAGGCGATCATTGCGTCGTAGCAACCGAGCCGGTAGCGCTTGGCCAGCGCGAGGCCACGCTGATGAGTGTCGAGCGTCAGCGGTCGCACCTCGGCGAAGTACCTGATACCTGCCAACGTCCGTGCCAGCTCGGTCCAGGCCAGACTGTGCTTGCGCCGCGCCACGTTGGCAAACTCGTCGAGCACCTGCACGCTGATGACGACACGCCCGGCCAGCAACGCTTCAGCGCGCGTGGCTTTTGCAGCATCGGCCGAAACCAGGTACAGCAGGACGTTGGTGTCGACAAACGGCCGCCGCGTCGCCGCGGTCGCCATCACTTGCCGCGCTCGTTGGCGTCCAGCCGGTCGAACTTGAAGTCCGCCGGCAAGCGACCGCGAAAGGCGCGCAACCGGGCCAGCACTTCCGCATCGCGCGCGTCACGACGCCGTACCTCCAGTGAGCGCGCTCCGGCCACACGGATGTCAATGTCGTCACCATCCTTCAGACCCAGCACTTCGACCACCGCCGCGGGCAGGCGGATCGCCAGACTGTTGCCCCATTTCGAGACTTGCATCGTCGACCTCACTGTGCGTAGATATACTCTGAAACATTGTATATCCAGCGTGCCGAAGTCGCAGCCGTGCGGAACGACGAGGACGCGACAAGCCCACGCCAACACGCGCCGAGACGCTCGCTGCGGCAACCATCGATGCTGCGGCAACGATCAATGCGGGAACATCTCGCGCAGCTTGACCTTCCAGAACTTGCCGGTGGAAGTGCGCGGCACCGCGTCGATCGCCTCGTAGCGCTCGGGGCACTGCCACCTGGCGAAGCCGTGCGCCAGCAGATGCGCGTCGAGTGCCGCCGCGTCGGCCTGCCGGCCGGGCTTGAAGGCGACGCAGGCCAGCGGCCGCTCGCTCCATTTCTCGTCGGGGATCGCGATCACCGCGGCCTCGGCCACCGCCGGATGCGCCATCAGCGCGTTCTCGAGGTCGACCGAGCTGATCCACTCGCCGCCCGACTTGATCAGGTCCTTGGTGCGGTCGGTGATGCGCAGGAAGCCCAGCGCGTCGAGCGTGGCGACGTCGCCGGTGCGCAGCCAGCCGTCGGCGGTGAACTTGTCTTCGCTCGCCGGCACACGGTGGTACGAGCCCGCGATGAAGGGCCCGCGCACCTGGATCTCGCCCATCGTCTTGCCGTCCCACGGTGCCAGCGCGCCGGCCTCCGTGCGAAGCCGCAGCTCGACCAGCGGCGCCATCACGCCGGCCATCGCGGCTCGGCCGAAGCGCTCGTCCTCGCCCGCCCCCTGCAGCTCGGCGCGCGGGTAGGACACGGTGGCCAGCGGCGAGGTCTCGGTCATGCCCCAGCCCTGCAGGATCCAGACCCCGTGGCGCGCAAAGGCGCGGATCAGCGACTCGGGCACCGCCGCGCCGCCGACCAGCGAGCGCATTCCGGCGGGCAGCCTCCAGCGCCCGGGCGACTCGACCAGTGCGCGTTCGTAGGCCTGGATCAGCGCCAGCCAGATCGTCGGCACGCCGAGCGCGAGCGTCGGCGGCTCGAGCTGCATCAGGTCGAGCAGGTCGTCCGGGTGCAGGTGCGGGCCGGGGAAGACCAGCTTGGCGCCGAGCATCACCGCGCCATACGGCATGCCCCAGCTGTTGGCGTGGAACATCGGCGTCACCGGCAGCACGACGTCGGTGTTGCGCAGCGCCCAGAAGTCGGCCAGGCTGGCCACCAGCGTGTGCAGCAGCGTCGAGCGGTGTGAATAGACGACGCCCTTGGGCCGCCCGGTGGTGCCCGAGGTGTAGCACATCGCCACCGGGTCGTTTTCGTCGTGCGCAGCGTATTCGAAGCCGTCCGGGTCGGCGGCGTCGAGCAGCGTCTCGTAGTCGACGAAGTGGGGCTCCCAGTCCGTTCGCGACGTCGTGCCGGCGGCCGCCGGCACGCTGGCCGAGAACGGGAACACGATGACGCGCTCGAAGGCGTGCAGGTGGGCGAAGCGGCGGTACAACGGCAGCAGGATGTCGTCGACGATCAGGAAGCGGTCCTCGGCGTCGTTGGCGATCCAGCCGATCTCTTCGGGCGCCAGCCGCAGGTTGAGCGTGTGCATCACGCCGCCTGCGGCCGGAATGCCGAAATACGCCTCGAGGTGGGCGTGGTGGTTCCAGCACAGCGTCGCGACGCGCTCGCCTTTGCGCAGGCCCAGCGTCCGCAACGCCGAGGCCAGCGCGCGCGTGCGCCGGTACCACTGGCCGTAGCTGTGCCGTACCAGCGACTTGTCGGGCCGGCGCGAGACGACCTGGTTGCCCTTGAACAGCGTGCCGGCGCGCTCGAGCAGGTGGTTGAGCGAGAGCGGCACCTCCATCATCGTCGCTTGCATGCGGTGTCTCCGGGTGGTTTGTGAACGGGTCTGAACGGCTTGAACCTTGAGTCGGATCGGTGTTCGAGGCTCCAGGTTCAACGCTACCTAACACAGTCCGAGAGCGTCCGACTTCAGCCCTGCTCCTGGCCGAGCGCGACGCGCGCCTGGTACTCGCGGTCGAGCATGCTCATCACGATCAACGTGTCGTAGCCGTCGGCGCCCAACGACGCGCCGCTCTCGGATGTCAGCCGCACGCTCTCGCGCAAGCGCCCTTCCTCGACGAAACCCTCACTCGCGTAGAGCGCCTGCGCGCGCGTGTTGAGTTGCTTGACGTCGAGCCAGAAGCGGTGCGCGTGCAGGTCGCGAAACGCCATCTGCTTGAGCAGCCGCACACAGGCGCGGCCCAGGCCTCGACCCTTGGGCTGCAGCACGATGCGTTTCAACTCGACGCTGCGGTGCCGGCTGCGGCAGCCCTGCAGGATGATGAAGCCGGCGCGCGCGTCGTCGGCGCCGGCCTCGACGATGAAGTGGCGGAAGTCCGGAAAGCGCACCGCGCCCTCGTGCTGCGTGCGCTCCCACGGCGTGATGAACGGCAGGTTGTGCGAATCGGTCTCGACACTGATGACGAAGTCGAGGTCCGACAGCATCGTCGGGCGCAGCCGCACACGCGCCGCGGCTGCGCCGGGCGCATCACCCGCGACGGGCGCTGCAGACGCATCGGGTGCATCGCTCGGATCAGACATCGATCTCGACCGCGTCGCCGTGCAGCTCCATCAACTCGCGCCGCGCCGCCGCCTCACCCTTGCCCATCAGCCGGGTCATCGCGGCCACGGTGGCCGTGAAGTCGAGCGCGCCGTAAGCCACCGGCAGCAGCCGGCGCGTCTCGGGGTTCAGCGTGGTCTCCCACAACTGCTCGGCGCTCATCTCGCCCAGGCCCTTGAAGCGGCTGATGCTCCACGAACCCTCGCGCGCGCCTTCCTTGCGCAGGCGGTCGAGCGTCGCGGCGAGCTCGCCTTCGTCGAGCGCGTAGATCTTGGCCGCCGGCTTCTTGCCGCGCGCGGGCGCATCGATGCGGAACAGTGGCGGCTTGGCGACGTACACGTGCCCCGCCTCGATCAGCTGCGGGAAGTGGCGGAAGAAGAGCGTGAGCAGCAGCACCTGGATGTGCGAACCGTCGACATCGGCGTCGCTCAGGATGCAGACCTTGCCGTAGCGCAGACCGGCGAGCACGCCGCCACGCTCGCCAGCTTCGCGCGCGTCCGGCGCGTCGTCGCTGCCGTGCGGATCGACGCCGATGGCCACCGCGATGTCGTGGATCTCGTGGTTGGCGAACAGGCGGTCGCGCTCGACCTCCCAGGCGTTGAGCACCTTGCCGCGCAGCGGCAGGATCGCCTGCGTCTGCTTGTCGCGGCCCATCTTGGCCGAGCCGCCGGCCGAGTCGCCCTCGACCAGGAAGACCTCGTTCAGCATCAGGTCACGGCTCTCGCAATCGGTCAGCTTGCCGGGCAGCACGGCCACGCCCGAGCCCTTGCGCTTCTCGACCTTCTGCGACGCGCGCTGGCGTGTCTGCGCCTGCCGGATCACCAGCTCGGCGAGCTTCCTGCCGTGCTCGACATCCTGGTTCAGCCACAGCTCGAGCGCCGGCCGCATCGACGCCGACACCAGCCGCAGCGCATCGCGGCTGTTCAGCCGCTCCTTGACCTGGCCCTGGAACTGCGGGTCGAGCACCTTGGCCGAGAGCACGAAGCTGGCGCGCGAGAAGACGTCGTCGGGCATCAGCTTGACGCCCTTCGGGCACAGCGCGTGCAGTTCGATGAAACCCTTGACGGCACCGAACAGCGCGTCCTTCAACCCCGATTCATGCGTGCCGCCGGCCACCGTCGGGATCAGGTTGACGTAGCTCTCGCGCAGCACGTTGCCGTCCTCGGTGAAGGCCAGCACCCAGGCCGCGCCCTCGCCCTCGGCGAAGTCCTCGCTGTCGCTGGTCGAGGCGTAGCGTTCGCCCTCGAACAGCGGGATCAGCGGCTCGCCGGCCAGGCCCTGCAGCAGGTAGTCGCGCAGCCCGCCCTGGTAGGCCCAGGTCGTCGTCTCGCCGGTCTTCTCGATCGCCAGCGTCACCGTGACGCCGGGCATCAGCACCGCCTTGCTGCGCAGCAGGTGCGTGAGCTCGTGGCGCGGCAGTTCGGTGCTGTCGAAGTACTTCGGATCCGGCCAGATGCGCACCCGCGTGCCGCTGCTGCGTTCGCCGAACCCTTCGGCCAAGGCACCGGGCGTGTCGCGTGAAGCCGACTTCGCCGCGGCGCCGGCCTTGCGCACGACGAGCGGCTCGACGACGTCGCCGCCGGCAAACGCCAGCGTCGCCAACTGGCCGTCGCGCCAGACCGTCACCTCGAGGCGACGCGCCAATGCGTTGGTCACGCTGACGCCGACCCCGTGCAGCCCACCCGAAAAGCTGTACGCGCCGCCGGCGCCCTTGTCGAACTTGCCGCCGGCGTGCAGCCGGGTGAAGACGATCTCGAGCACCGGCACCTGCTCTTCGGGATGCAGGCCGAACGGGATGCCGCGGCCGTCGTCGTCGACGCTGACCGATCCGTCGGCGTGCAGCGTCACCGCGATGCGCCTGGCGCAGCCGGCCAGCACTTCGTCGGCGGCGTTGTCGATCACCTCCTGCACGACGTGCAGCGGCGTGTCGGTGCGGGTGTACATGCCCGGCCGCTGCTTGACCGGCTCGAGGCCCTTCAGGACGCGGATCGAGGCTTCGGCGTAGGCGCCGGTTTGCCGGGGGGAAGTCGCCATGGCGCGCGATTGTAGGCAGCGTCAGGCGGCGCATCGCGCATCGAAAACCGGGGTCTTGGCACTGCCGCGCGGCGGCGCGCGCCGGCATTCGGTACAGTCCGGGCCGATGGATTCCACCCACGCTGCCGACGCCACTGCCGCGCGCCTTTCGCTGCCGCAGGTGCTGCTGTGCGGCGCGGCGATCGTCACGCTGTCGATGGGCATCCGCCACGGCTTCGGCCTGTGGCTCGCGCCGATCACGATGGACCGCGGCTGGACGCGCGAGACCTTCGCCTTCGCGATCGCGGTGCAGAACCTGGCCTGGGGCGTGGCCGGACCGCTCGCCGGCATGCTGGCCGACCGCTACGGCGCCTGGCGCGCACTGCTCGTAGGCGGACTGCTGTACGCGTTCGGGCTGGTGCTGATGGCGCTGTCCACCTCAGGGCTGGCGTTCACCGGCAGCGCCGGGCTGCTCATCGGCATCGCCCAGTCGGGCACCACCTACGCCGTGATCTACGGCGTCATCGGCCGCAACGTCGCGCCCGACAGGCGCTCCTGGGCGATGGGCGTGACCGCGGCGGCGGGGTCGTTCGGCCAGTTCCTGATGGTGCCGCTGGAGAGCTGGCTGATCGGCGCCTGGGGCTGGCAGAACGCGCTCTTCCTGCTCGGCTGCGCCGCGCTGGCGATCCTGCCGCTGGCGCTCGGCCTGAAGGAACGCGGGGATGTGCTGACCCACGCCGGGCCGCCGCAGAGCGTCGGCCACGCGGTGCGCGAGGCCTTCGGCTACCGCAGCTTCCAGTTGCTGATGGCGGGCTACTTCGTCTGCGGCTTCCAGGTCGTCTTCATCGGCGTGCACATGCCGGCCTACCTGAAGGACAAGGGGCTCGGGCCCGAGGTGGCGACGATCGCGCTGGCGCTGATCGGCCTGTTCAACGTCGTCGGCACCTATGCCTCGGGCGCGCTCGGCCAGCGCCTGGCCAAGCGCCACATCCTGTCGGCGATCTACCTGTTGCGGTCGGTCGTGATCGTCGCCTTCCTCGCCGCGCCGCTGACGCCGGCGAGCGTGTACCTGTTCGCGGCGACGATGGGCGTGCTGTGGCTGTCCACCGTGCCACCGACGAACGCCGTGGTGGCGCAGATCTTCGGCGTGCGCCACTTCTCGATGCTCGGCGGCTTCGTCTTCTTCAGCCACCAGATCGGCTCGTTCCTCGGCGTCTGGCTCGGCGGCCGGCTGTTCGACCTGACCGGCGGCTACACCGTCGTGTGGTGGTTGGCGGTGGCGTTCGGCGTCTTCGCCGCGCTCATCAACCTGCCGGTGCGCGAGTCGCCCATCGTTCGCGCGGCGCACCCCGGCGCCGCGCCGGCCTGACGTGCAGCACCCGGGCCCGCAGCGCTCGTCGTCCCCGAAGCCGGCATCGATCCCACAGGCCCAGGACGTGTCGCCACTGCGCCGGATCGCCGCCTGGACCAGTGCCGCCGTGGTACTGGCGCTGGTGTTCGCGGCCTACCTCAATCCGCACCTGATGGTCGACCTGGCCGCGCGCGTCTGGGCCTGCTTCTGATGCCGCACGGCGGGCTCGAACCCTCGCCCTGGGTGCGGCGCTGGGCGCACCTGCTGCCGGCCGGCGCCAGCGTCCTCGACGTCGCCTGCGGCAGCGGCCGCCATCTGCGCTGGCTCGCTGCGCGCGGCCACCGTGTCACCGGCATCGACCGGGACGCCGACGCGCTGCGTGCGCTGCGCGGGCTGGGCGAGCTGATCGTGGCCGACCTCGAAGCCGGCCGCTGGCCTTGCGAGGGCCGCCACTTCGACGCCGTGCTGGTGACGAACTACCTCTGGCGGCCGCTGTGGCCCGCGCTGCTGGCCGCGCTGGCGCCGGCCGGTGTGCTGATCGTCGAGACCTTCGCCGCCGGCAACGAAACCGTCGGCCGACCGGCGCGGCCCGACTTCCTGCTGCAGCCCGGCGAACTGCTCGTGCGCTGCGGCTCGCTGCGCACCGTCGCGTACGAGGATGGCTTCATCAGCGCCCCCGATCGCTTCGTGCAGCGCATCGTCGCGGTGCGTCCCGACCCGGCCGCCACCGCGCCCGCGCGTCATGCGCTCGCCGACGCCAGCTAAAATCGCCGCCTCGCAAGGAATCCGCATGAAAGCAATCGTTGGCAGCATCGTCGCGCTCGTCACGCCGATGCACGAGGACGGCAGCGTCGACTGCGACGCGCTGCGCCGCCTGATCGACTGGCACGTCGCCGAGGGCACCGACTGCATCGGTGTCGTCGGCACCACGGGCGAGTCGCCCACCGTGTCGGTCGAGGAGCACTGCGAGATCATCCGCGTCGCGGTGGCGCACGCCGCCGGCCGGGTGCCGATCATGGCCGGCGCCGGCGCCAACTCGACGCGCGAGGCGATCGAGCTGACGCGGTTCTCGAAACAGGTCGGCGCCGACTGCACGCTGCAGGTCGTGCCGTACTACAACAAGCCGTCGCAGGAAGGCATCTACCAACACTTCAAGGCCATCGCCGAAGCCGTCGACCTACCGCTGGTGCTGTACAACGTGCCCGGCCGCACGGTGGCCGACATGCTGCCCGAGACGGCGTTGCGGCTGGCCTCGGTGCCCGGCATCGTCGGCATCAAGGAGGCCAGCGGCAACATCGAGCGCGCGGCGCAGCTGATCTCGCGCGCGCCGGCCGGCTTCTCG
>JBBIPS010000019.1:0-19210 GCA_037442725.1 Burkholderiales bacterium
TGGCCAATCGGATTGGCCCCGCGCCGGGCACATTTGATGAGCTGATCGGCGGCATCGACAGTTTCGGCATGCGTTACGGCGCGCCCGTTGGCGTCACGCCGTGGGTGTTCGCGGCCGCGCTGGCGGCGTCGGCCGGCCCGCTTGCTGCGTCGGCTGCGGCGGCCATCGAACGCGCGTGTTCGCGCCGAGCCGATCTGCGCATCGGCATCGCGCGCGACCGCGCGTTCGGCTTCTACTACCCCGACGACCTGGCCGCGCTCGAGGCTGCCGGCGCCGAGCTGGTGACGATCGATACCCTGCACGACGCGCGCCTGCCGGCGCTCGACGGCCTGTTCATCGGCGGCGGATTTCCCGAGACCTGCCTGTCCGAGCTCGAAGCCAACGTGGCGCTGCGCGGCGCGCTGCGCGAGGCGATCGAGGGCGGACTGCCGACCTACGCCGAATGCGGCGGGCTGATGTACCTCGCGCGCAGCATCACCTGGCAAGGCCGCAGCGCGCGCATGGTCGGCGCCATCCCGGGCGACGCAGTGATGCACGCGCGCCCGGTCGGGCGTGGCTACGTGCAGCTGCAGGAGACCGCGGCGATGCCCTGGCCAGGTGCCGGTGGCGCGACGCTGCGTGGCCACGAGTTCCATCACTCGAGCCTCGACAACCTCGACCCCGGCGTCGCCTTTGCCTACCGCGTGCAGCGCGGCCACGGCGTCGACGGCGAGCACGACGGCGTGCGCGTGCACAAGCTGCTGGCCTCCTACGCCCACCTGCGCAGCGCCGCCGGCACCGCGTGGGCGCCACGCTTCGCCGCCTTCGTGCGCCGCGAGCGCGACCGGCGCGGGTCGATGGCCGCACCGCTGGCCACGGCGCTGGCGGCCTGAGGGGTCTGTGCCGATGACAACAGCGATGCAGCACAGCGTGCAGGTCGGCGACCGCACGGTGCCCACCGACAGCGAGGGCTACCTGCGCGATCTGTCCGACTGGTCGGAGGACTTCGCGCGTGCGCTGGCACGCCAGGAGCAGCTCACGCTGACCGACGAACACTGGCAACTGATCCGCTACCTGCGCGAGTACTACCAGGCGCACGGCGTGCAGGCCCAGGTCCGCGCGATGATCCGCCACTTCGCCGCGGTCTGGGGGCCGGCGCGCGGCAACAACCACTACCTGCACGACCTGTTTCCCAAGGGTGGGCCGCAGAAGCAGGGCAATCGCCTGGCCGGGCTGCTGCGCACCAAGGGCGAGCATTGATGACCGTTGAAGTTACATGCACCTGCGCCTCGTGTTCGAGGCGAGTCGACCGAACCCACCCGAGGACCGCACCATGTTCACAGTGACCCCCGCCGCCGCCGAGGAAATCCTCGCCGCCGCCACGCGCAGCGACGCCGCCGGCATGGCGCTGCGCGTGGCCGCGCGGCAGGTTGCCGACGGCTCGATCGAGTACGGCATGGGCTTCGACGAGGTGCGCGACGACGACGAGCCGGTCGACTTCGCCGGCCTGACGGTGCTGGTCGGCGCACCGAGCCGGCCGCTGCTGGCGGCCACCGTGCTCGACTACGTCGAGGTGACGCCGGGCGAGCATGACTTCGTCTTCCTCGAGCCCGCCGAGCCCGGGGTCGCGGGCTGCGCCAGCGGCGCCGCTGCAACGGGCGGCGGCTGTGCCGGCGGTTGCGGCGGCGGTTGCGGTGGCTGAACGGTGTTGCCCGGCGCGATGGACACGGCCGTGAATTCCTGCGTCGACCTGCCCGCGGTGCTGGCCGCCTGCCGTGCCGCCTGGGGCACCGTCCATCTCGTCGGCGCCGGCCCCGGCGACCCCGAGTTGCTGACGCTGCGCGCGGCGCGGCTGCTGGCGCAGGCCGACGTCGTCGTCTACGACCACCTGGTCGGGTCCGGCGTGCTCGCGCTGGTCGGCGCGCAGGCCGAGCGCATCTATGTCGGCAAGGAGCGCAGCCACCACAGCATGTGCCAGGACGACATCAACGCACTGCTGGTGCGGCTGTCGCGCGCCGGCCGCGCAGTGGTGCGGTTGAAGGGCGGCGATCCGTTCGTCTTCGGCCGTGGCGGCGAGGAGTTGCAGGTGCTGGCGGCCGAAGGCATTCCGTTCGAAGTCGTCCCCGGCATCACGGCCGCCTGCGGCGTGGCCAGCTACGCCGGCATTCCGCTGACGCACCGAGACCATGCGCAGAGTTGCCTGTTCGTCACCGGCCACCTCAGGGACGGCAGTTGCGACCTCGACTGGCCGGCACTGGTGCGCCCGCGCCAGACGCTGGTGATCTACATGGGCCTGTCGGGGCTGGCGACGATCTGCGCGCAGCTCGTTGCGCACGGCCTGGCGCCCGACTGGCCGGCCGCCGTCGTCGCGCACGGCACGCTGGCCGGGCAGCGCGTCGTCTGCGCCACGCTCGCCACGCTGGCCGTCGAAGTCGCGCGCGCCGGGCTGCGCTCGCCGTGCCTTGCGATCGTCGGCGAAGTGGTGCGGCTGCGCGGCGAGCTGGCGTGGTTCGAGACCCGTCGCGCCGGCACCGGCGACACCGCCGCCGCCCCCGTTCCCGCTGCCTGGAGCTGAAGCCATGACCTGCCGCCGATTCACTGCGACCTTCGTCATCGGTGTGGCCGCCGCTGCCTGCGCCGGCGCGCAGACCGCGCCGGTCGCGATGTCCGCGCCGTGGGCCAAGGCGATGTGCGAGGCCTGGAACGCCGACGCCACGCTGACCGGCAAGCTGGTCGAATCGGGCTGGATCGACAACGATGCCGGGCGCGGCTTCAAGGCGATGCGGATCTACCGCGCCGACTGCCCCGGTAGCGCGCGCATCGAGATGCGCGTCGCGCTGCAGGACCACAAGGCGCGCTGCGTCAGCGGCGGCCCGGCCGGGACGGCTGCGCTCGATGGCGCTGCCGACTACCTGATGTGGGCCGAGACCGCGCGCTGGCGCGAGATGGGCGCCGGCGACTACGGCCCGATGCGCGCGATGATGTTCGGCCGCCTCGAGTTCGCCGGCCCGAAGATGGAGGCGATGCGCAACATGGCGCCGTTCGAGAGCTTCCTGCTGCTCGTCGGCAAGGTGGCCGGCGACTGGAGCGCCTGCCCCTGAGCGGTCGCGCGGCGCAGGCTTCAGCGCACGGTGCGCACGCGCGCCTCGACCGCGAACACTGCGGCTTCGACGCGCGAGCTCAGGTTGAGCTTGGCCAGCACGTGGCGCACGTGCAGCTTGACCGTGTCGTGGCTGATGTCGAGCGCGCGCGCGATCGCCTTGTTGCTCTCGCCGCGCGCCAGGTGTTCGAGGATCTCGCGCTCGCGCTCGGTCAGCGACCCCATCAGCCCCTGGCGCTCGCGGCCCCTGCCCTCGGGCTGCAGCAGCTGGGCCAGCTTGAGCGTCAACTGCGGCGCCACCACCAGCTCGCCGCGCGCGGCGCGGACGATCGCCGCCATGATCTCCTCGGGCTCCATGTCCTTGAGCAGGTAGCCGCGCACGCCGGCGCGCAGCGCCGCCGACAGGTCGGCCTCGGCGTCGCTCATCGTCAGGATCACCGCCGGCGTGTCGATGCCCTCGCCGCGGATGCGGCGCAGCAGCGCGAGGCCGTCGATCGCCGGCATGCGCAGGTCGAGCACGATCAGATCGGGACGCTGCTCGCGCAGCACCGCGAGCACCTGCTCGGGATCGGACAGCGCCGCCAGCACCTCCATGCCGCCGCGGTGCGTGAGCAGGTCGGTCAGGCCGTTGCGGCACAGCGCATGGTCGTCGACGAGCACGACGCGCGCGCGTGATGCCGGGCCGCCCTGCGGCAGGTCGTGCCGGCCGTCGTCGGGCGCGGGAGCACGCGGCCCGGGCGTCGAGTCCGCGCCGGTCATCGAAGTTCTCCAGCCGCTGCCGGTGCCGACGACGCCCGCGGCGCCACCGCCGGGGGCATCGGAAAGGCCAGCCGCACGCGCGTGCCGCCGCCGTCGCGTGCGGCCACCTCGAGCGTGCCGCCGAGACGGCGTGCGCGCTCGAGCATGATCTCGAGGCCGTAGTGGGTGCCGCCGGGTGCCGCCGCAGGCAGGCCTGCACCGTCGTCCTCGACGACGACCTCGATCGTGCCGGCACGCGAAGTTGCGATGTCCAGGCGGGCGTGGCGCGCGGCGGCATGGCGCGCGACGTTGGTCAGCGCCTCCTGGACGATGTGGAACACCTGGGCTTCGAGCTCGGGCCCCAGCAGGCCGTCGGGCAGCGCGTTGCTGAACTCGAGCTCGGTGGCGCAACTGCGGCGGAAGTTCTCGCCGACCGATTCGAGCGCGTGCACGATGCCCTGCGGATCCATCGGCGCGCGGAAGTGGGTGAGGATGCCGCGCAGGCTCGAATGCGCCTGCGTCATCGCGCCGCGCACGTCGTTGTAGTACTGCAGCGCGCGCGCGTCGTCATGGGCGAACATCGCATCGTGCAGCAACGGCATGCGCATCTTCGCGAAGGCCAGCGACTGCGCCAGCGAGTCGTGCAGCTCGGCGGCCATCAGCTGTCGTTCGTGCGCCAGCATCGCGCGCAGGTGCTCGCGCTCCAGGCGTGCGTTGTTCAAGGCCAGGCCGAGCAGCTCGCCGATCGACCTGAGCACGGTCAGGATGCCCGGCGCGAGCTCGTCGGTGCCGGCGAAGAACAGGTTGTACACGCCGAGGACGCGGCCGCGATGTCGCATCGGCACCGCCAGCAGGCGCCGGCAGTCGTCGCCGAAGAACTCGCCGCCGGCGCGCGCCGCGCAGACGCCCAGGTCGGACGCCCAGACCGAGGGCTGCCCATCGGCGGCGTTGCCGCACGGGCCGCAATGGCGGCTCACCGCCTGCTCGCTGCAGCACACGGACTCGGGCAGGCCGATCGCGCTGACCAGCTGCAACTGCTGATCGTCCTGCGTCAGCACCCGCACCGCGCCGGCCTGCGCGCCCGCCAGGCGCACGATCGGATCGAGGAAGCGTTGCAGCAGCGCGTCCAGGTCGCTGCCGCTGGCCAGCCCGGCGGCGATCTCGGCGAGCAGGCCGGCGTCGGGCAGGCGCGTCGCATCCGTCGGTATCGGCTGCGCCGCAGCGGTGGCTGGCCATTCGATGCTCATGTCCGAAGCGTCCATCCTGTTGGACAAGCGCGACCACTCATCGATCGCGACATCGTGTATTTGAGCGCGCCCGCGGGCATTGCGCCATCGGCGCTCACCCGACGTGCCACGCGTCGTATCCGCGCGGTCCGGCAGCTTCGGCGCTCTCTACGACGCGAGCTTAATCCAGGTCAATGGGGATCCCGCGCGCTCGCCGGCGTTCGACGTCGCATCCAGGCGCGGCGCGCGCGGCCCACCCGGTGCCGGCGAAGTCGATGCCGCGATACCCCCAAAGGGTTATTTGCGGCATCCCCATCGTGGTAATAGACGCTGCCGTCGACGCACTGCCTAATGACCACCGGCCCAACGAGCCGCCGGCGACGTCATTGGATCGAGCGTAACGCCGGGCGACTCGTGTGGTGCTGCCACTTCGCAACTGCACGCAAGGTCGAATCGATGAGCAGCCTGGTCCCCCCGCACGGCGGCACGGAGCTCAAGCCGCTGTTGCTCGAGGGCGCCGAGCTGGCGCGCGAGCGCCAGCGCGCGCGCTCGTTGCCGCAGGTGCGCGTGAGTTCGCGCGAGCGCGGCGACATCATCATGCTGGGCATCGGCGGCTTCACGCCGCTCGACGGCTTCATGTCGCAGGCCGACTGGCGCGGCGTATGCGACGGCATGCGTACCGCCAGCGGCCTGTTCTGGCCGATCCCGATCACCTTGTCCGCCGAGGCCGCGGTGGCCGACACGATTGCCGTCGGCCAGGAGATCGCGCTCGTCGACCCGGACGACGGGCACTGCCTGGCGATCCAGCGCGTGACCGAGAAGTACGGCATCGACAAGGCGCACGAATGCCAGTGTGTCTTCACCACCACCGACCCCAGGCATCCGGGGGTCAAGATGGTGCTGGAGCAGCCGCCGGTGAACCTGGCCGGTCCGCTCGAGGTGTTGTCGCAAGGCGGCTTCCCCGAGAAGTACGGCGAGCTGTTCAAGACACCGGTGCAGACACGCGCGCTGTTCGAGTCGCTCGGCTGGTCGCGCATTGCCGCCTTCCAGACGCGCAACCCGATGCACCGATCGCACGAGTACCTGGCCAAGGTCGCGATCGAGATCTGCGACGGCGTGCTGGTGCATTCGCTGCTCGGCGCGCTCAAGCCCGGCGACATCCCGGCCGAGGTGCGCACGCGCGCCATCAACACGCTGGTCGACAAGTACTTCGTGCCGTCGACGGTGGTGCAGGCCGGCTATCCGCTGGACATGCGCTATGCCGGCCCGCGCGAGGCATTGCTGCATGCGCTGTTCCGGCAGAACTACGGCTGCTCGCACCTGATCGTCGGCCGCGACCATGCCGGCGTCGGCAGCTACTACGGCCCGTTCGACGCGCACCACATCTTCGACCGCATTCCGAAGGATGCGCTGCAGACCCGGCCGCTGCGGATCGACATCGCGTTCTGGTGCCGCAAGTGCGGCGGCATGGCCTCCGGGCGCACCTGCCCGCATGGCGACGCCGACCGGCTGCAGGTCAGCGGCACGCAGTTCCGCAAGTCCTTGTCCGCGGGCGCGGACGTGCCGCCCGAGTTCAGCCGGCCCGAAGTGGTCGAGATCCTGCGCGCCTATTACGCCGGGCTCGAAGCGCGCCCGGCCGCGCTGGCCTGAGCCGGGCCGACACCCCCTTCCGCAATTTCACCTTTCGACCCCGAGACCCGAAGGAGACAGGCAATGCCAACCTACGTCAGAACCGATAAGTGCGACGGCTGCAAAGGCCAGGACAAGACCGCCTGCATGTACATCTGCCCGCACGACCTGATGAAGCTCGACAAGGACGGGTCCGCCACCGGGCACGCGATGAAGGCCTTCAACCAGGAGCCCGAGCAGTGCTGGGAGTGCTACTCGTGCGTGAAGATCTGCCCGCAGAACGCGATCGAGGTGCGGCACTACGCCGACATCGTTCCGCTGGGCGGATCGGTGCAGCCGCTGCGCGGATCGGACTCGATCATGTGGACGATCAAGTTCCGCAACGGCAAGCTCAAGCGCTTCAAGTTCCCGACCCGCACGACCGCCGAGGGCTCGATCGACGCCTACGGCGGCAAGACGATGCCCAAGCTCGCGGACATCGAGAAGCCGGGCTATTTCACCGCCAGCAACGGCTTCCGCAAGGGCCGCGAAGGCGAGTTGCTGCGCGTCAAGTGAGAGGTGAACCCAAATGTCCAACGGTACTTTCGAAAACCCCGAAGTGGTCCAGGAGGATCTCGACATCCTGCTCGTCGGCGGCGGCATGGCCAGTTGCGGCGCGGCGTATGAAGTCATGCGCTGGGCCGAGGCCGTCAAGGCCGAGACCGGCCAGGTGCTCAAGATCAAGCTCGTCGACAAGGCCGCGATGGATCGCTCGGGCGCGGTCGCCCAGGGCCTGTCGGCGATCAACACCTACATCGGCACCGAGCAGGACCCGTCCGACTACGCGCGCATGGTCTCCAACGACCTGATGGGCATCACGCGCGACGACCTCGCCTACGACCTCGGCCGCCACGTCGACGAGTCGGTGCACCTGTTCGAGGAGTGGGGCCTGCCGATCTGGAAGACCGATGCCGACGGCGTTCGCCACGACGGCGCCGAGTCGCAGCGCGAAGGCCTGCCGGCGCTCAAGGACGGCGGCAAGCCGGTGCGCTCGGGCAAGTGGCAGATCATGATCAACGGCGAGTCGTACAAGTGGATCGTCGCCGAGGCGGCGAAGAAGGCGCTCGGCCTGGGCCGCATCGAGGAGCGCGTCTTCATCGTCAAGCTGGTCAACGACAAGAACGACCCGTCGCGCGTGGCCGGGGCGGTCGGCTTCTCGGTGCGCGAGAACAGGATCTACGTCTACAAGGCCAAGGCCGTGCTGCTGGCGGCGGGCGGCTGCGTCAACCTGTTCCGCCCGCGCTCGGTGGGCGAAGGCCAGGGTCGCGCCTGGTACCCGGTGTGGAACGCCGGCTCGACCTACGCGATGGCGGCCGAGGCCGGCGCCGAGATGACGATGATGGAAAACCGCTTCGTCCCGGCGCGGTTCAAGGACGGCTACGGCCCGGTCGGCGCGTGGTTCCTGCTGTTCAAGGCCAAGGCCGTCAACGCCTACGGCGAGGACTACATGGTCAAGAACAAGGCGCTGCTCGACGACTACCCGCCCTACGGCCAGGCGGCGGTGCCGGCGTCGTGCCTGCGCAACCACCTGATGTTGAAGGAGATGAAGGAAGGGCGCGGCCCGATCTACATGGACACGGTGAGCGCGCTGGCCAAGCTGCGCGACACGCTGTCGCCCAAGGAGGTCAAGCACCTCGAGGCCGAGGCTTGGGAGGACTTCCTCGACATGTGCATCGGCCAGTGCGGCATCTGGGTCGGCGAGAACACCGAGCCCGAGAGCAAGATGTCCGAACTGATCCCCACCGAACCGTACCTGCTCGGGTCGCATTCGGGCTGCTGCGGCATCTGGGTCTCGGGCCCCACCGACCTGGGTGCCCCGACCGCCGCCGACGGCGAATACGACGGCGTGCCCTCGTACCTGCCACGCGGCTGGAACTGGGGCTACCGCTCGATGACCACCGTCAAGGGGCTGTTCACCGCCGGCGACGGCGTCGGCGCCTCGGGGCACAAGTTCTCCTCGGGCTCGCACGCCGAGGGCCGCCTGGCAGCCAAGGCGATGGTCAAGTTCGCCGTCGACAACAAGGACTGGAAGCCCGAACTCGACACCGATCCGGCCGTGCTGGCCGAGGAGATCTACAAGCCGGTGCGCACCTTCCTCGAGCACAAGGACTACACCACCGCGATCGACATCAACCCGAACTACATCACGCCCAAGATGCTGCAGTTCCGGCTGCAGAAGATCATGGACGAGTACGTGGCCGGCTGCGCGACCTACTACAACACCAACGAGGTGATGCTCAAGGTGGCCGAAGAGAAGCTCGAGCTGCTCAAGCAGGACGCCGCGAAGATGCGCGCCAAGGACCTGCACGAACTGCTGCGCGCCTGGGAGAACTACCACCGGGTGATCACCGCCGAGGCGCACATGAAGCACATCCAGTTCCGCGAGGAGTCGCGCTACCCGGGCTTCTACTACCGCACCGACAAGAACTTCGTCGACGAGAAGAACTGGCACTGCTTCGTCAACTCGGTCTACGACAAGCGCACGCACAAGTGGACCTGCTTCAAGCGCAAGCACGTCGACCTGGTCGACAAGTCCAAGCTGTTCAAGGCTGCCGCGCACTGAGTTCGCAACGACCGGTTCGGCTGCGGCATGATGGGCGCCCGGGTCGACCGGGCGCCCGTTTTCTTCTGCGCCGACGCAGCGGGCGCAGCTTCACCCGCCAGCGCGCGAATCGAGTTCACCATGACAGAACCCCAGGCCCCGCAATCGCCCTTTCCCGCCAGCCCGGTGATGCCCGTCACGCTCGAGGGCGGCGCCGCGTTGCAGTTCCAGTGCCGCAAGGGCATCGCCTGCTGGAACGCCTGCTGCAGCAACATCGACATCTCGCTCACGCCGTACGACATCGTGCGCCTCAAGCAACGCCTCGAGCTGTCGTCGACAGAGTTCCTGTCGAAGTACACGCTGCCGTACGAGATCGAGAAGGACGGCATCGCCGGTGTCAAGCTGCGCCCGGTGGAGGGCGGCACCGCGTGCCGCTTCATGACCGATGCCGGCTGCGGCGTCTACGCCGACCGTCCCACCGCGTGCCGCTACTACCCGGTGGCGCTGCTGTCGATGCGCCGCGCCGACGAGTACACCGACCGCCAGTACTACGCCATCGTGCGCGAGGATCATTGCCGGGGCCACCTCGAGGCGCGCACGCAGACGGTCGATGCCTACCGCCAGGAGCAGGGCGTCGTGGCGTACGACGAGCTGGCGCACGGCTGGCGCGAGCTGATCCTGAAGAAGAAGAGCTCGGGCCCGACGATCGGCAAGCCATCCCGGCGCAGCCTCGAGCTGTTCTTCATGACCTGCTACGACGTCGACCGCTTCCGCTCGTTCGTCGCCAGCGACAGCTTCGCGTCGATCTACGACCTGCCGGCCGAAGAGTGGCATGAGTTGCTGCTCGACGATGTCAAGCTGCTGCAGTTCGGCTTCCGCTTCCTGCGCCAGGTCCTGTTCGGCGAGACCACCATCGCGCTGCATGCGCACAGCGTCGAGCAGCGTCGCCAGGAGCTGGCGGCGCGGCGCCAGCAGATCGAGCAGGAGGCGGCCGAGCGCAGGGCACGCGACGAAGAAGGCCCGTTCGTCGACATCTGAAGGGCCGAGAGGCAAGCCGTGGTTGATGACGAAAGCACACCCGAGCTGACTCGCCGCGGCATCTGCGTGATGTGGCTCGGCTGTGCCCTCGCGGCGGTGCCAGCGGCTGTGCCGGCGCAGGGCGCGGCGCCGCAGGCCATCGACATCCCGTCGTGGTTCACCGAGGGCTTCCTCGATTTCGGCGAAGAGGTGACCGCCGCGGCGCGCAGCGGCAGGCGGCTGCTGGTCTATTTCGGCCAGGACGGCTGCCCGTACTGCCGCGAGCTGATGACCAACAACTTCAGCCAGAAGGCGATCGTCGAGAAGACGCGCAAGCACTTCGTCGCCATCGCCCTGAACCTGTGGGGCGACCGCGAGCTGACCTGGATCGACGGCCGGCGCATGAGCGAGAAGGAGTTGGCGCGCCTGCTGAAGGTGCAGTTCACGCCGACGCTGCTGTTCATCGACGGCGACGGCCGCATCGTGGCGCGGCTCAATGGCTACCACCCGCCGCAGCGCCTTGCCGCCGCGCTCGACTACGTCGCCGGCGGCATGCCAGGCCGCCTTTCGCTGGGCGAACATCTGGCCGGCCTGCCCGCCGACATGGCGCGGTCGGCGCTGACCGACGAGCCCTTCTTCATGGCGCCGCCGTTCGACTTCACGCGGCGCAAGGGTCGCCGGCCGCTGGCGGTGATCTTCGAGACCCGGTCCTGCCAGACTTGCGACGAGATGCACCGACAGGGCCTGCAACGCGCCGAGGTGCGCGCGCTGCTGCCGCGGTTCGACATCGCGCGCTTCGCGCTGAACGACCTGACCGAACTCGTGACGCCGTCGGGTCAGCGGCGCAGCGCGGCGGCCTGGGCACGCGAACTCGACGTCGTCTACACGCCGACCTGGGTCTTCTTCGACGCTGACGCCAATGAGGTGTTCCGTATCGACGGCTACCTGCGGCCGTTCCACCTGGCGACCTCGCTCGAATACGTGGCCAGCGGCGCGTACCGCAGCCAGCCCGAGTTCCAGCGCTACATCCGCGCCAGGGCCGAGCGGCTGCGCGCCGCAGGCCAGCCGGTCGAGTTGTGGAAGTAGCCGGTGTGCGCGACGCCGGACCGGCAATGCATGCGTCCGGCGCCGACCACGCGGTGTTGCCTGCTCATAGCCCGCGGTCATAGGCGCATGACAAATCTGGATTTTGCCCGGCGGGTCGTGCCCCATAGACTGGCCTGCCCAGACCGGGCAAGCCCCAGGAGCCGACGCCATGATCCCGCAAGCCCATGTTGCGAATGCCCAGCGTGGCACGGCAGTGCCGGCCGGGTTCGACGCGGACGGCTTTCTCGTCGACCCCGGGTGCTGGACCCCGACCCTGGCCGAGGCCATCGCCCGGCTCGAGGGCATCGACGAGTTGACCGCGACGCACTGGGCGGTCATCCACCTGGTGCGCAACCGTTTCTTCTCGATCGGCGCGCTGCCCGTGATGCGGCTCGTGTGCCGCGCCGCGGGGCTCGATCCGCGCACTGCACACCAGCTCTTCAGCGGCTGCCGCAGCCTGTGGCGCATTGCCGGCCTGCCCAACCCGGGCGAAGAGGCCCGGGCCTACATGAACTGAGCGTCGGCGCTGCCGGCGGCGCGCGCTGCAGCCGGCGGCACAGCGGAGCGTCGCGATGAGCACGACGCTGGTTTCGACCCAGGAGCTCGCCGCGCATCTGAACGACCCCGGCTGGCGCGTCTTCGACTGCCGTCACGACCTGGCCGACCCCGGCTACGGCGAGAAGGCCTACGCGCGCGGCCACCTGCCGGGGGCGCAGTTCCTGCACCTCGACCGCGACCTCAGCGGTGCCAGGACCGGCCGCAACGGTCGCCATCCGCTGCCCACGCGGCAGGACTTCGCGGCCAAGCTCGCGGCATGCGGCGTCGGCTCCGGCACGCAGGTGGTCGCCTACGACAACGAAGGTGGCGCTTTCGCTGCCCGGCTGTGGTGGATGCTGCGCTGGGTCGGGCACGACCGGGCGGCCGTGCTCGACGGCGGACTGCCCGGCTGGCGGCGTGCCGGGCTGCCTCTCGAGGCCGGCGTGCCCAACCCTGCGCCAGCGCACTTCGACCTTGCGCCGGGCGTCGACCCCGTCGACGCCGGCGAGGTGCTGGCGCGGCTGGGCGATGCGCGCACGCTGATCATCGATGCGCGCGTGCCCGAGCGCTTCAGTGGCGCCGAGGAGACGCTCGATCCGGTCGGCGGCCACATCCCGCGGGCCGTCAACCGCTTCTACCTCGACAACCTCGATGACGCCGGTTGCTTCCTTCGCCCGACCGACGAAGTGCGCGCCGATTTCGTCCGTCTGCTCGGGTCGCGCGCACCGGGCAAGGTCATCCACCAGTGCGGCTCGGGCGTCAGCGCCTGCCTCAACCTGCTGGTGATGGAGGCCGCCGGTCTGCCGGGATCGCGGCTGTACGCCGGGTCGTGGAGCGAGTGGTGCGCCGACCCGGCGCGCCCGGTGGCCGTCGGCGACTGATCAGATCTGGCGCCAGGGCAGGCCGTGCAGGCGCCAGCCGCCGAGCGTGCCGCGGTGGTGCTCGGCGTCGAGTTCTCCCTCGAACCCCTCGAGCACGTTGCTGACGTTCGTGAAGCCGTGCGCCTCGAGTGCGGCGCCGGCGTCCACCGAGCGCTTGCCGCTGCGGCAGATCAGGATGATCGGGCGGTCCTTGCGCCCGGCCATGCGCAGCGCTTCGTCGGCGAAGTGCGGGTTCAGCTCGAAGTCCGGCGCCGTGTTCCATTCGATGTTGACGGCGTCGACCGGATGCCCGACGTAATAGAACTCGACCTCGGTGCGGCAGTCGATCAACAGCGTGTTCGGGTTGGCCTGAAGGATCTCGAACGCCTGTTTCGGATGCAGATGGTCCATGGCTCGCTCCTGGGGCCGCATTTTGCAGGCAGGTCGATGCGCGCCTCGGACTTCCTTCGCATATCGATATTGCGCCGCGCTGCCGTACGCGCTACTTCTTCTGCGCCAGTTCCTGCAGCAGCCTGGGCTGGATCAGGTGGCCGTCGAGGCCAGCCTCCTTGATCGAGCCGCCGTAGGCCACCGTCATCAACTGGCTGTAGTAGGTCACCGGCATGTCGAGCTTGGTGCCCTGCTTGCGGTTGATCTCCGACTGGTAGACCTCGACGTTGGCCTGGCACAGCGGGCACGGCGTGACGATCATGTCGGCACCGTGGTCGTACGCCGACTCGACGATGTCGCGGATCTGCTTCTGGCTCTTCTCGGGCTCCGAGAACGCGAGCGCGCCGCCGCAGCAGGTGACCTTCTGGTCGTAGTCGGGCAGCGGCTCGGCGCCGACGGTCTCGACCAGCTTGTCGAGGTACATCGGGTTCTCGAACGACTCGCCGGCGATGCCGAACGGCCGGTTCGTCTGGCAGCCGACGTAGCCGGCGAACTTGATGTCGGCCAGCGGCTTGACCACCGGCCTGGCGAGCTGGTCGTAGCCGAAGTCTTCGATCAGCGCCTCGACCATGTGCTTGATCCTGGCCTTGCCCTGGTACTGCAGGCCGGCCTCCTTCAGCGCCTCGTTGGCGTCGGCGAGGAAGTCGCGGTCGACGTCGAGCTTCTCCTTCGACTCGCGCGCATTGAGCCAGCACGCCGCACAGGTGGCCACCACGTCCTGCCCGGGCAGGTGCTTCTCGGCCAGCGCGAAGTTGCGCGCGTTCAGCACGTGCCGCGTCAACTCGCCCGCGCCGGTGTAGCTGATCGAGGCGCCGCAGCAGTTCCAGTCCGGGATCGTCGTGAGCTTGATGTCGAGCGTCCTGCACATCGATTGCGTCGACCTCAGGTAGTTCGACGCCGAGGCCTTGAGCTGCGACGAGCAGCCCGGGTAGAACGCGTATTCCTTGGTGGCCATGCGAGAGCTCCGGTGAGGGCCGCCGCGCTGCCGCCAGCGCGGCGGCGGGCGCAGGGTGGCTAGGGTTTGCGGGCGGCGCGGCGCTGTTCGATCTCGCGCGTCCTGGCCAGCATCGCGGCGATGCCCTGGGTGTCCTTGCAGCGGTGGCCGCCGAACAGCTCGAATGGATTGAGCCGGCCGGCGCGCAGCAGGCCGAGTGCGACATGGCGCATCTCCCAGCCCTTCCTGATGCCTGCGGCCAGGCCGTCCTTGAAGTACAGGCCCAGCGTCAGCTTGAGCTCGTTGACGCGGCCGGCGCGCGCGAAGTTGTTGAAGAAGCGCAGCGAGAAGTCGCGCGTCGGCTGCATCTTCGGTGCCAGCCCGAGCCGGTGCGAATAGCTCGCCAGCCCGTGCATGATGGTCGTGATCGGCAGCTTGCGCGGGCAGCGCACGACGCAGTTGTAGCAGGAGGTGCACATCCACATCGAGTCGGTGCTCAGCACCGCGTCGCGCTGGCCGGCGCGGATCATCATGAACAGCTTCTGCGGCGTGTGTTCCCAGTGCGGCCCGAGCGGGCACGAGCCGGCGCAGACGCCGCACTGCATGCACATGCGAACCCACTCGCCGCCCTCGACCTCGCGTTCGACCTCGCGCAGGAAGTCGCCCTGGTAGGGCTGCGCCGGCGTTGCGTTATCGACGCTCATGACCTGTCCCCGGAGGTTCGGTGAGTCTCATGCGAACCCCTTCATCGGGCTCAACCCGATACCGACGATCTGCGCGACATAGTCGTCGATCAGCTTGGGCAGGCGGGCGATGTCGGTGATCGCGACCTCGTGGCTGACGACGCGCTCGGTCTCGAGGCTGAGCTGCTTCAAGGTGTCGTCGATCTTGCCCATGCGGTAGTAGGCCATCTCCGAGCCCTTGACGAAGTGGCACTGGTAGTCGTCGCCCTTCTTGCAGCCGAGCATCATCACGCCGTCCCAGCCGCCGTTGAGCGCATCGGTGATCCAGACCGTGTTCACCGACCCCAGACAGCGCACCGGGATCACGCGCACGAACGCCGAATGGCTGCGCCGCTGCAGCGCGGCCATGTCGAGCGCCGGGTAGGCGTCGTTCTCGCACGCCAGCAGCAGGATGCGCGGCTTGCCGGAGAACTCGTCGGGCATGTCGACCGCCTTGATCTGCGCGCCGACGCTGTCGACCGAGTAGTTCTCGAACGAGATCACGCGCACCGGGCAGGCGCCCATGCAGGTGCCGCAGCGCCGGCAGCGGCTCTCGTTGAAGACCGGGAAGCGCTTGTCGTCCTCGTCGATCGCGCCGAACGGGCACTCGACGGTGCAGCGCTTGCACTGCGTGCAGCCTTCGAGTCGCACGATCGGGTACGACAGGTCGCCGCTGCGCGGGTGCGCGGCGCGCCCGAGCGCGGCATTCTCGACCGCCTGGATCGCCTTCAGCGCCGCGCCGGTGGCGTCGTCGATCGACTGCGCGATGTCCATCGGCCGGCGCACCGGACCGGCGGCGTAGATGCCGGTGCGCCGCGTCTCGTACGGAAAGCAGATGAAGTGCGAATCGGCGAAGCCGTGCTTCAACTGCGGCAGGTCGGGCCCCTGTCGGTACGTCATGTTCAGCACCGAGATCTTCTGCAACTCGGTGCGGCGCAGCCTGGCGTCGTCGTCGCCGCTCTCGGCCGCCGTCACGGTCTGCGTCCAGAGCTCGCCGTCGACCCCGGCGTTGGCGACCTGGCCGGTGGCCAGCACGACGAGGTCGGCGTCGACCGCGGCGTCCTGGTCGAGGATCAGGTCGCGAAAGTGCACCCGCGCGCCGCGCCCGACCGCCTCGACGGCGCTGGCCCGGCCCTTGGTGAAGGTCACGCCCTTGCGCTGCGCGCTGCGGTAGAAGTCCTCGCCCATCCCGGGCACGCGCAGGTCGGTGTAGAGCACCATCGTGTCGACGTCGGGGTCTGAAATCTTGAAGTACATCGCCTGCTTGAGGCTGGTGCCGCAGCAGTGCCCCGAGCAGTACGGCAGGTGCTTGCCGCTGGTGTCGCGCTGGCCGGCGCACTGGATGAAGACGACGCTGCGCACCGCGCTGCCGTCGGCGCGCCGGATCGGCCCGCCCGCGGCCGCACGCGCCAGCGCCTCGAGCCCGGCCTGGTCGACCACGTTCGGGTTGCTGCCGCCGCCGAGTTCGGGCAGCCTGGCGATGTCATAACTCGTGAAGCCGCTGGCCTGGACGATCGCGCCGACGGTCTCCTCGACCGTTGCCTGCGCCGCGCCGCCCGCGCCCTCCGCCTTGGCGATCGTGACCTTGAAGCGCCCCGGCGCGCCCGCGGTCTGCGCCAGCGTCGAGTGCAGGTGCACGCGGATCAGCGGTTGTTCGCCGACGCGCCGGATCAGCTCATCGACGCCGGTGTCCTGCGGCTCGGCGTAGGGTTCGCGCGCAGGCATGCGCCGCCACAGCCGTGCCGCCCAGCCGCCGAGCGCCGCGCTGCGCTCGACCAGCACCACCTCGTAGCCGGCAGCGGCCGCTTCGAGCGCCGCGGTCATGCCCGAGACGCCACCACCGACGACGAGGATGCGGCGCGATTCGGCGCGCGCCGGGTTGCCCGCCGGAAGCTTCAGCTTCTTGAGCTCGGCGCAGCCCATGCGGACGTAGTCGTCGGCCATCTCCTGACGCACTTCGTCGTGCTCGGAGCCTTCGGCGACGATCCACAGCACGCCCTCGCGAAGGTTGGCGCGCGCCACTGCGGCCTCGGGGAAGTGGAAGGCCTCGGACTTCATGCGGCGCGAGCAGGCGCCGATCATCACGTGCGTCACGTCCTCGTCGGCGATGTCGCGGCGGATCTGCTGCACGCCTTCTTCGCTGCACAGGAACGGGTGCTCGCGCACCAGCGCCATCCTGCCTTCCTTCTGCGCCACCTTGGCGAGCTGCGGCACGTTCAGCCGTTCGCCGATGCCGCAGCCCGCGCACAGGTAGGCGGCGGTCTTCATGGCTTTGACTTCACTCATTGCTGCGCCTCCGCCCGCTGCGCGCGGTGGATGACCTGGATGCCGCGCAGCGCCGCGGCGGTGGCGCTCTGCACCGATCGATTCACGTCGAGCGGGCCGCTGGCCGCACCGGCGGCAAACTGGCCGCCGCTGGTGCAGCTCTCGATGAAGCCGCTGCTGTCGCGAACGATGTCGTCGGGCAATCGCACGCCATCGGTCTCGGGCTGCATGCCCACCGCCAGCACCACCAGGTCGTGCTCGGTGGCGTAGCGGTGGGTGCCCTCGGTGTCGACGCCGTGCAGCACCAGGTTGCCGTTGCGCTCGTCCTGCGCCACGCGCGCGACCTTGGACTTGACGAAGGTGACCGACGGGTCGGCGTGCACCATCGCGTTGAAGTCTTCCAGCCGGTCGATGGCGCGGATGTCGATGTAGTAGACGGTCGACTTCGCGGTCTCGTCGGCGCTCCTGCCGGCGTTGGCCTCGCGCACGTACTGCGTCTGCTTGAGCGTGGCCATGCAGCAGATGCGCGAGCAGTGGCGCAGATGGTTCTCGTCGCGTGAGCCGGCGCACTGGATGAAGGCGATGTTGCGCGCGGGCTCGCCGTCCGATGGCCGCAGCAGCGCGCCGCCGGTGGGGCCCGCCGGGTCGGCCAGGCGCTCGAACTCGAGGCTGGTCACGACGTTCGGGAAGCGCCCGTAGCCGTAGGGCTGGATGCGCGCGGCGTCGTACGGCTTCCAGCCGGTGGCCCAGATCACCGCGCCGGCGTTGAGCGTCAGCGTCTGCTCGGTCATGCCGAGGTCGACCGCACCGACCTTGCACGCCTGCCGCGCCTTCTCGGCCTCGGGCGTGCCGATGATCGAGGGGTCGATCACATAGCGCTGCGGATAGGCCATGCCGTGCGGCAGGTGCGCCGCGCCGATCTCGTCGAGACCGTAGTTGTACGGGTTGCGGATGTGGGCGCTGACGGCGCGCGCGCAATCGCCGCAGCCGGTGCAACGCTCGTTGACGTAGCGCGGCTGCTGGCGCAGCGTGATCTGGTAGTCGCCGGCGCGGCCACTGACGGTGGTGACCTCGGTCATCGTCAGCACGCGCACATTGCGGTTGGCGCGCAGCCGCCGCAGGTTGATCTCGAGCCCGCAGGTCGGGTGGCACATCTTGGGGAAGTAGCGGTACAGCAGCGCGGTGCGCCCGCCCAGCGTCGCGCTGCGCTCGACCAGCGTCACGCTGCGGCCGCATTCGGCGGCCTCGAGCGCGGCCGTCATGCCGCTGATGCCGCCGCCGACGACCAGCAGCTCGGGGTTGGCAGCCACCGCTGCGGTCATGGCAGTTCCTCGTTCATGGGGTGCGCAGCTCGAAGCTCATCGCCTGCAGGTCACCGACGATCCAGCTCGCCGGCGCGCCGATCGCGGCCACGGTCCCGGGGTCGACCAGCCAGGTGCGGCCGCCCGCGATGTTGACCTGCCGCGCGATGCTCGCGGCGTGCGAGTGGCCGCAGCACACCAGGTCGTAGTCGCCGGTGCAGGCCAGGCCGCGCGCGTGATGCGGGTAGTGGGTGACGAAGACACGCCGGCCGGCCAGCACCAGGTCGGCGTCGCCGCCGTGGTAGGTGACGAGCCCGTGCGTGGCGGAGCCCAGGCGCGCCAGCGCCACCGCATCGCCGAGGTTGTTGCCGTGCACCAGATGGATCGGCAGGCCGAGCGCGAGCAGCGGGCGCAGCGTGTGCGCGCCGATGAGGTCGCCGCAATGGATGACGATCTCGGCGCCCTCGCGGCGCGCCGATTCGACGGCGGCAAGCAATGGATCGGCGCGGTCATGGCTGTCCGAGACGATGCAGACCTTCACGAAGCCTTGGCCACGCCGGGCAGACGATGTCTTCTCACCATGGGGACTTGACCACAGCGGCCCCCCGCCGCGGAATCACCCTTGTGGGTAGCAGGGCCTACCCCATCGCGGTAGTGGACGCCGCGGGCACCGCCTGCGCCTAATCCGAAGCACCTGCCAGAGCGCCGCAAGGCCCGGCGCTGCGCAACCCACCCGCCGGCACCCCCACACCCCTGATGGCGCAACATCCGCTGCACGACCCGAC
>JBBIPS010000020.1:0-19199 GCA_037442725.1 Burkholderiales bacterium
GTCTGCGGCCGCTCGATCTACACCGGCGCGCTCGATTTCGCCGCCGGGCAGCGTCGAGCCGACGAACTGGCGGCTTGACGGCTGCGGCCGCGCACCGGCGGCCGTGGTGTGCGTCAGAGGCGCCGCCGACGGCGTGCCACCCAGCCCATCGCGCCGAGCCCGGCCAGCATCAGCGCGTAGGCGTCGGGTTCGGGCACAGGAACCAGCAAGCCGCGGATTTCGCCGCCGGCGAACTGGCTGGTATGGATGTTCAGGTACGCCTGCCCGGCGTCCAGGCCGGCCACCAGCGCATTGAATGCCGTGCCGACGGTTCCGCCGTGTCCGGTCACGAACGCCGGGCTGTAGCTGGCAGCCAGGTTCATGTCGAAGGTCTGGTCGTAGGCGCCGCTGGTCACGCCCAGCGGAAAGCCGCCGAAGCTCGGCAACTGCGTGGCAACGCCGACATTGCCACCCGGTGCAGTGCAGCAATGGATGTGCGAGGCGGTCACGTTCCCGGCCAGGCCGATGAAGCTCGCCTCGACGCGCATCGTCAGCAGATCGAAGTCGATCGTGACCTTCGCCAGCCCCGATCCGGGCGAGCCGCTGGCGGGGACTTCCGAACTGCCGAGCAATGGCGCGGCGTAGATCGATTGATGCGCGACCGCGGGTGCGGTCAAGGCCAGCGCCGCGGCGGCGGCCAGCGTGGAAACGACAAGGTGCATGGTGATGATCTCCTCGGTCGTCGAGGTCCAGTGCCTCGCCCGGACACGATACGCGCCTGGCGTCGTCGTTCATCCACGGCCCGGCACTTCAGACTAGGGGCGGGGATAATCCGGCGATCGCTCGCGCGCCCGTCGCCATGCTCGCCAAACGCATCATTCCCTGCCTCGACGTCACCGGCGGCCGCGTCGTCAAGGGCGTCAACTTCGTCGAGTTGCGTGACGCCGGCGATCCGGTCGAGATCGCGGCACGCTACAACGAGCAGGGCGCCGACGAACTGACTTTCCTCGACATCACTGCGACCAGCGACGATCGCGATCCGATCCTGCACGTCATCGAAGCGGTGGCGTCGCAGGTCTTCATCCCGCTCACCGTGGGCGGTGGCGTGCGCACCGTCGACGACGTGCGCCGCCTGCTCAACGCCGGCGCCGACAAGGTCAGTTTCAACTCGGCGGCGGTGGCCGATCCGCAGCTGATCCGCGCCGCGTCGGACAAGTACGGCGCGCAGTGCATCGTCGTGGCCATCGACGCCAAGCGTCGGCGAAGCGACGACCTCGCCGCGCGCGGTCCGGGCTGGGACGTCTACAGCCACGGCGGGCGCAGGAACGTCGGCCTCGACGCGGTGGCGTGGGCACGCCAGATGGCCGAGTTCGGCGCCGGCGAGATCCTGCTCACCAGCATGGATCGTGACGGCACCAGGATCGGCTTCGACCTCGAACTCACCCGCGCGGTGAGCGATGCGGTGCCGGTGCCGGTGATCGCGTCGGGCGGCGTCGGCGCGCTGCAGCACCTGGTCGAGGGCATCCGCATCGGGCATGCCGACGCGGTGCTCGCGGCCAGCATCTTCCACTACGGCGAATTCACGGTCGGCCAGGCCAAGGCGCTGCTGGCCAGTCACGGCATCACGGTGCGACAGTGAAGGCGTCGGCGCGCGCACCACGATCGGGCGCGGCCGGGCCGGCACCGACCCGGCCGCGCGAGGGCGTGCCACCTCACGATCGCGCCCAGGCCGCCGGCAGGAATCGTCCGCCCGCCGAGGGGGCAGGCAAACGCGGGAGCGGTCCGTCGTTTCCTTGCCAGGTGCGTCTCATCGGCGGCCAGTGGAAGCGCAGCAAGCTGCCGGTGATCGACCGCCCCGGCCTGCGGCCCACGCCCGATCGGGTACGCCAGACGCTGTTCAACTGGCTCGGGCAGGACTTGAACGGCTGGCGTTGCCTCGACGCGTTCGCCGGCAGCGGCGCGCTCGGCTTCGAGGCCGGCTCGCGCGGTGCCGCCGACGTGGTGCTCCTCGAGCGTGACGCCGAGCTGGTGCGCAGCCTGCGCCAAAGCCAGGCCCGGCTGCAGGCGCACGGTGTTCGCGTCGTCGCGGCCGACGCGCTGGTCTGGATGGCGCGCTGCGCGAGCGCGAGTTTCGAACTGGTGCTGCTCGATCCGCCGTTCGACGCCGGGCTGGCCGCTCCGGCGCTCGCTGCGGCAGTGCCGCTGGTGGTGCAGGCAGGCTTCATCTACCTCGAGTCGCCCGCGCCGCTGACGCAAATCCCCCCGGGGCTGGCGCCGTGGCGCAGCGCGCGCGCGGGGGCGGTGCACTATCATTTGCTGCGCCGTGCTGGCCAGCCGGCGGCATGAACCCGCACGGTCGCCCAGGGGTGAATTTCCGCTCGGCGGGACGGCGCGCAGCGCCCACGGTGCACCGCCTGTCGAGGAGAAGACCATGGTCGACCATCCCAAGCCGCTGATCGCCGTCTATCCAGGCACCTTCGACCCGATGACGCTCGGCCACGAGGATCTGATGCGCCGCGCCTCGCGTCTGTTTGACAGACTGCTGCTGGCGATTGCCGCCGGGCATCACAAGCGCACCATGTTCACGCTCGACGAGCGCATCGAGATCGCCACCGAAATGTCCCGGCCGTACGCCAATGTCGAGGTCGTCGCATTCCGCGGCCTGCTGCGGGACTTCGTCGTCGGCAGCGGTGGCAAGGTCGTCGTTCGCGGCCTGCGTGCAGTGAGCGATTTCGAGTACGAATTCCAGATGGCGGGGATGAACCGGCAGTTGATGCCTGACGTCGAGACGCTGTTCCTGACACCGTCGGACCAGTACCAGTTCGTCAGCGGCACCTTCGTGCGCGAGATCGCCAGCCTGGGCGGCGACGTCTCGAAGTTCGTCGCCCCGTCGGTGCTGAAGCGGTTGCGCCAGCGTGTCGCGCGTGCCGACGACGCATGACAGGTCGGGAGCCGCCATGGCGCTGATGATCACCGACGACTGCATCAACTGCGACGTCTGCGAACCCGAATGCCCGAACCAGGCGATCTCGTTCGGCGCCGAGATCTACGAGATCGATGCGTCGCGCTGCACCGAGTGCGTTGGCCACTTCGATGCACCGCAGTGCGTCCAGGTCTGCCCGGTGGCGTGCATCCCGGTGAACCCGCGCCGCACCGAGACGCGCGAGCAGCTCTGGGCCAAGTACCGGTTGCTGGTGATCGACGCGACCCCCGTCGAGGCCGTGCCCGGCCGCGTCCAGACAGGCTGAGCGACCCCGGCGTGGCTTTGCCTCGCCGGCGCTTGTGACGCCAGCCTACTTTCTGGACCCTGTGGCCGCCCGCATCGGCGGCGACAGCTCAGGATCCTCGGTCGTCGACTTCTGCTTCCTCGACTTGCCCTTCTTCGGCGCCGACGCCGCCCTGGACGGTGCGCTGGCGGCCGGGCCGATGCGTATCGCCTGTGCCGGCAGCGCGGCCTTCTCGCGCGTGCGACGCTCGCGTGCCAGTTGGTCAGCCAATGCGGCTTCACGTCGAGCCGCTTCCTGGGCCTGGTGCTGCTGCCCGGGGCTGCGCGGATCGTCCGGATTCAGCGACTTGCCGTTCGCACACGGTGTGGCCGAGTATTCGCGCCCGTCGGGGCCGCAGCGGTAGACGGCAGTGCCGGTGGGCTGCGCGACGGCACCGGCAGCGACCCAGGCGATCGACAGCAGGGCGATCGACAGCAGTCGTCGTGGCATCCGGTTCATGATGACTCCCTCCCGACGGGTGCCGATCGCGGCGATGGCGCCTGCGGCGAAGCCGCGTGCAACGGCCCTGCCGGCGTCGATGCAGCCTGAGGCGACGCCGCTTGCGACGATGCCGACGGCGCCGCGGCGGGCGGCCGTGTCGCCGTGGGTGGTGCCGGCGCTGGCCTGGGCCGCGGCGGCCTGGCGTGGATCTTCATCAGCGCGCGCTCCATCGGGCCATCGACCAGCAGCGGCAGCGCCTGGATCGACTGCTCGATGCACTTCCCGATGGCCTCGCGCTGATCGGGAGCAGGCTTGCGCAGCACCCAGTTGACCACCTCGGCACGATCGCCGGGGTGGCCGATGCCGATGCGCAGGCGCCAGAAATTCGGCGTGCCCAGCTGCGCCAGGATGTCCTTCAGCCCGTTGTGGCCGGCCGCGCCGCCGCCGAGCTTGAGCTTCATCTGGCCCGGTTGCAGGTCGAGTTCGTCGTGGACGACGAGGATCTGCTCGGGCTCGATCTTGTAGAACCGCACCAGCGCGCCGACCGATCGACCCGACAGGTTCATGTAGGTCTGCGGCTCGAGCAGCCAGATCGGGGCCGTCGACGCCATGCGCGCGCCGTGCGGGTTCACGCGCGCCACCAGCGCCTGGTAGCTGCGGTCGAAGGCGAGCGACGACTTCAACTCGCGCGCCGCCGCGTCGATCCACCAGAAGCCGGCGTTGTGCCGCGTGCCCACGTACTCAGGGCCCGGGTTGCCCAGGCCGACAAACAGACGAATCATGGCCGGATTATCCCGGCACCGGTCGCAGGTCACGCCTGGCGCCAGCGCCCAGCGCGCGGCCGATGTGGTCGAGCACGCCGGCGCGCAGCGCGGGCTCGGGCGTGTCGCCGGTGCGCATCCTCCATTGGTGCCAGTACAACAGCACGTCGATGAAGACCTCGGGGAACAGCGCCTGCAGTTCGCCACGCGCCAGCCACGGCGCAGCCATCTGTTCAGGCATCACGCCGATGCCCCAGCCCATCGCCGCGGCGCGCGCGTGGGCCTCGGTCGATGGCACGCAACGCTCGACCAGGCGCGGGCCGGCCAGGCCGAAGGCACGCCCGGCCCACGCCGCGTGCATGTCGTCCTTGCGGTTGAACACCAGCCACGGTGCGCGCGCAAAGTTGCTCCGGTCGAGCCCTTGCGGCAACTGGCGCCGGCAGAACTCGGGCGCCGCCACCGCGATGTAGCGCATCGTCCCGAGCGGCGCGATGCTGCAACCGTGCAGCGCTTCGGCCACCGTGCTGACGCAGCCGAGCACGGCACCGTCGCGCAGCCAGTCGTGGGTGAAGTCCTGGTCATCGACGATCAGCTCGAGCCCGTAGCCCTCGCGCTGGCCGGCCTGCACCACCGGATCCAGCGCCGGCAGCACCCAGGTCGCCAGGCTGTCGGCGTTGACGGCGATCGGCAGCCGCTCGTCGTGCGCCAGTGCGGCACCGAGCTCGCGCGCGATGTCTGCGCGCATGGCCTGCATCTGGCGCGCGTAGCGCAGCAGCACCTTGCCCGCTTCGGTCAGCCGCAACGGACGCGATCGCACCACGAGCAGCCGACCCAGACCGGCTTCGAGGGCGCGCAGCCGCTGCGACACCGCCGACTGCGAGATGGCCAGCTTGCGCGCCGCGAGGTCGAAGCTGCCGGCGTCCGCCAGCGCGGCCAGGCACTCGAGGGCGGCGGGGTCCAGGGCGTCCATTCGCAAGCCTCAACGCTCGCGCAACCAGCCGGTGCAGGCCGGGCGGCGGGCGGCGCAGGGGCGGGCGGAACAAGGCGGGGATTTCATCAGCAGCGCTAATGTAAGCGTACAAATTGCGATGCGGCTTCTGCAGCGGCGCCTGCCTTTCGACAATGCACCGACGTCAATCCACAACGGAGACTGCGATCATGCGCATCGGTGTACCGAAGGAAATCAAGAACAACGAATGCCGCGTCGGCCTCACACCGGCCAGCACGCGCGAGCTCGTCAGCCATGGCCACGAGGTCTGGGTCCAGACCGGTGCGGGCGCCGCGATCGGCCTGACCGACAAGCAATACAGCGCGGCTGGAGCCCGCATCGCCGCCGACGCGGCCGAGGTCTTCAGCCGCGGCGAGATGATCGTCAAGGTCAAGGAGCCGCAGGCCGGCGAGATCGCGCTGCTGCGCGAAGGGCAGTTGCTCTACACCTACCTGCACCTGGCGCCGGACCCCGAGCAGACCGCGGGTCTGGTCAAGTCCGGCGCGGTGTGCATCGCCTACGAGACCGTCACCGGGCCGGGCGGCGGGCTGCCGTTGCTGGCGCCGATGAGCGAGGTGGCCGGCCGCATGGCGGTGCAGGCCGGTGCCGCGCACCTCGAGACCTCCAGGGGCGGCATGGGCGTGCTGCTCGGCGGTGTTCCCGGCGTCGCGCCGGGGCATGTGGTGGTGCTCGGCGCCGGCGTCGTCGGCACGCATGCGCTGCAGGTTGCCGTCGGCATGGGCGCACGCGTCACCGTGCTCGACAAGAACGTCGACCGCCTGCGGCAGCTCGATCTGGTCTTCGGCAATCGAATCGAGACGATCTACTCGAGCGGACACAGCGTCGACGAGGCG
Source organism: Burkholderiales bacterium (assembly GCA_037442725.1). GTDB lineage: Bacteria > Pseudomonadota > Gammaproteobacteria > Burkholderiales > Burkholderiaceae_C > Pseudaquabacterium. Next base: position 6,290 of record JBBIPS010000020.1, read on the forward strand.
GTGTTGTCGGCCGACCTGGTGATCGGCGGCGTGCTGATCCCCGGTGCCGCCGCGCCCAAGCTGGTGACGCGCGCGATGATCGCGCAGATGAAGCCCGGCGCGGTGGTGGTCGACGTGGCGATCGACCAGGGCGGTTGCTTCGAGACCTCGCACGCCACCACCCACGCCGAGCCGACCTTCGTCGTCGACGGCGTCGTGCACTACTGCGTCGCCAACATGCCCGGCGCCGTGGCGCGCACATCGACCTTCGCGCTCGTCAACGCCACCATCGGTCACGCGCTGGCCCTGGCCGACAAGGGCTGGCGCCAGGCACTGCGCGACGATCCGCACCTGCGCGCCGGGCTCAACGTGGCGCTCGGCCAGGTGACCTACGAGGCCGTGGCGACCCAGCTCGGCTATGCGTATGCGCCGTCCACGAAGCTGATCGGTTGATCGACTGATCGGCTGTCGGCCGACGGGTCGGCCGGTCGGTCATCTGCCCGCGGCCGAAATGACAAAGCCCCGCCAGGGCGGGGCTTCGATTTTCGGGTCACGGCCCGCAGCGTCACTTCTTCTTGGCGGGGGCAGCCTTGTCGCCCTTGCCCTTGTCGGCCTTGTCGACCTTTGCCGCCTTGGCTGGCGCGCCCGCCGGAGCCGGCGCTGCCGTGGCCGCCGGTGCACCCGCTGTGGCCGCAGCCGCTGCGCCGGCCGCCGCAGCGCCCGCAGCAGCTTCGTCCCCGGCCGGCGCTTCTTCTTCCTCGATCTTCGGCGCTGCCGCAGTGACGATGACCGGGTTGAGCTTGCCATGCGTGACGACCTTGACGCCCGCGGGCAGCTTCAGGTCGGCGATGTGCAACGACTGGCCCTTGACCATTTCGCCGAGGTCGACCGCGATGAATTCTGGCAACTGCGTGGCCAGGCATTCGATCATCACCTCGTTGGCGATGTGATTGATCAGGCAGGCGTCGGTCCTGACCGCAGGCGAGTTCTCCGCCCCCGTGTAGTGCAGCGGCACCTTCTTGTGCACTCGGGTGGTGTCATCCACGCGCTGGAAGTCGACGTGCAGCACCTGTTGCTTCCAGGGGTGCATCTGGAAGTCGCGCAGCAGCACCTTCTGCGCCGCGCCGGCGAGTTCCATCTCGAGGATCGACGAGTGGAAGGCCTCCTTCTTCAGCGCGAAGAACAACGCGTTGTGATCGAGCTCGATCATCGTGGGTGTGCCGGCGCCATAGACAATGCCCGGCACCTTGCCGCCATTGCGCAGGCGGCGGCTCGCTCCGGTCCCCTGCAGACTGCGCTCGAAAGCGACGAATTTCATGTTTCACTCCAAGTGAGCGGGTGCCCGCGACCAGGCCACCCTGCAAGAACGGGCCTGCCGGCCCGCAACCGGAAGAGCGCTCCGACGGAGCGCTCTTCCCCGTCTAGAAATTGCTGTTCTGTTCGGCGAAGAGCGAGGTCACCGACTCGCCATCCGAAATGCGGCGGATCGTCTCGGCGAACAGGAAGGCCACCGACAACTGGCGGATCTTCTTGCACGCGCGCGCCGTATCGGACAGCGCGATGGTGTTGGTGATCACCACCTCGTCGAGCTGGCTGGCGGCGATGCGCTCGATCGCCGGCCCCGAGAAGATCGGGTGCGTGCAGTACGCGAAGACGCGCTTGGCGCCACGATCCTTGAGCACCTCGGCGGCCTTGACCAGCGTGCCGGCGGTGTCGATCATGTCGTCCATGATCACGCAGTTGCGGCCCTCTGTCTCGCCGATGACGTGCATCACTTCCGAGACGTTGGCCCGCGGTCGGCGCTTGTCGATGATCGCCAGGTCGCTGCCGAGCTGCTTGGCCAGCGCGCGGGCGCGCACCACGCCGCCGACGTCCGGGCTCACGACGACCAGGTTGGGGTAGGCCTTGCTCTTCAGGTCGGACAGCAGCACCGGCGAGGCGTAGATGTTGTCCACCGGGATGTCGAAGAAGCCCTGGATCTGGTCGGCGTGCAGGTCCATCGTCAGCACGCGCTCGACGCCCACCGTCTCGAGCAGGTTGGCCACCACCTTGGCACTGATCGCCACCCGCATCGAGCGCGGCCGGCGGTCCTGCCGCGCGTAGCCGTAGTAGGGGATCACGGCGGTGATGCGACGCGCGCTGGCGCGCTTCAACGCATCGACCATGATCAGCAACTCCATCAGGTTCTCGTTCGTCGGAGCGCAGGTCGACTGGACGACGAAGACGTCGCGCGCGCGCACGTTCTGGCGCACCTCGACCGTGACCTCGCCATCCGAGAAGCGTCCCACGCTGGCCTTGCCGAGTTCGACCCCCAGACTCTTGACGATCTCCTGGGCGAGCACCGGGTTGGCATTGCCGGTGAACAGTACGGTGTTGAAGAGCACGTCACTCGCTCCATCGGGCAGCGCGCTGCTCGGGTGAGAGGAAAGGTGTTTGGCAGGGGAGGAAGGACTCGAACCCTCGCATGTCGGAATCAAAATCCGATGCCTTGACCAACTTGGCGACTCCCCTACACGGGACGCGACCTGCGCCGCGCCCCCAGACCCGTCTCAGCCGGCCCATCCGAGCAGTGGATGGCGATCGAGACTGCGGCACATCCGACCGACCCAACCCGGCGGGAGTTCCTCCGCCAGCCACGTCGCCACGGGTTGGTCACCTGTGCCGGCTCTCGCGAACACCGCGCTGCCCGAGCCCGACATCCGGCTGTTGCCGAAGCGGGTGGCGAGCCACGCGGCGACTTGCGTCACCGCGGGGCAGTGACTCTCGGCCGGAGGCTGCAAATCGTTGCGACCGAAGGCTGCGCGTGTGCCTGCACCCCGGGCAGCCCCCGCGTCGAGCCCCTGCATCAGTTGGACGTCTGCGAGAAAGTCTGGAAGTATAACAGTGGCTGTGCTGCGAACCAGGCGCGGGCTGTCGAAGATCGCCGCGGTGGCAACCGACTCGCGCGGCTTGACCACCGCCAGCCACTGGCGCGGCAAATCGATCGCCGTCAGGCGCTCGCCGATGCCCTCGACGAACGCGTTGTGGCCACCGACGAAGAACGGCACATCGGCGCCGAGCGACAGCGCGATGGCCTGCAACCGGGCGCGCGGCCAGTTCAATTCCCACAGCCGGTTCAGCGCGAGCAGCGTGCTGGCGGCGTCGGAACTGCCGCCGCCCAGCCCGGCGCCCGCGGGGACGCTCTTGAACACCGACAGGTCGGCGCCGAAGCGTGTGCCGCTGGCTTGCTGCAGCGCGCGCGCCGCGCGCAGGCTGAGGTCGTCGGCCGGCAGGGCCGGCCCGAGGTCGTGGCGCTGCAGCCGGCCGTCGTCGCGGCGCTCGAAATGCAGCGTGTCGCACCAGTCGATCAGCACGAACGCCGATTGCAGCAGGTGGTAGCCGTCGGGGCGTCGGCCGACCACGTGCAGGAACAGGTTGAGCTTGGCCGGCGCCGGGACGTCGTGCAACGCGCGCAAGGTCAATCCGGCCTCCACGGCGCAGCGCGCGAAATCGCGCGGAGTCGCATCAGGGTCGCTCGAGCTGGACGCGCACGGTGACCGCCGGCGCCGTGCTGCGCCGGGCCTCGACCCAGCCGTCGTCGAAACGCGCCAGGCTGATCTGCCAGCCGAGTTGTTCGAAGCCGGCGCCGCCGTCACTGCGCGGCAGGAAGGCCTCGCCGCGCCAGGCGCGGCCGCGCAGCCAGTCGAACAGCGCGGCGATCGGGATGTGCTCGCCGAGCGTCTGGACAGCCAGTGCGTCCAGATCGGCGTAGTCGTGCTCGGTGCCGCCGGCGCGCAGTGTCGCCGATGCCGCGTCCCAGCGTGCCTCGCCGGCGGTCGTGCCGAGGGGTCCGGCGAGCACCAGTCGGCCCTGTTCAGCACTTCCGCTGAGCTCGAAGCCGGCGCTGACGCCGCGCGGCGGAACGCTGTCGATACGAACCGCGAGTCGGCCGACCAGCAGGTCCGGCGGCCTCGCGGGCGGTGGCGTCGCACAGCCGGCGAGTGCGCCGGCACCGATCGCCAGCACCAGCCAGCGCGCTCGGGCACCCGGGGCGATCAGTGCGGCCCATGCCTGCAGCCTCACGAGCAAACGACGCGCCACTCCCAGGTTCGCCTGCCCCCTCGAGGGGCGGGCTGGGCGCAGCCCGGCCCTGGGGGTGCTCACAGTGCGACCTGCAGCCGCACCAGCGTTTCGCGCAGCACCTCGTTGTCGGCGTCGCGACTGCGCGCGCGCTGCCAGATGCCGCGCGCCTCGTCGTGCTGGCCCATCGTCCACAGCACCTCGCCCAGATGCGCGGCGATCTCGGTGTCGGGCCGGGCACGAAAGGCCTCACGCAGCAGACGCGCGGCCTCCTCGCGGTTGCCGAGGCGGAATTCGACCCAGCCCAGGCTGTCGGTGATGAACGGATCGCCCGGCGCGAGTTCGAGCGCCTTGCGGATCAGCTCGCGCGCCTCCGGCAGCCGCTGGTTGCGGTCGGCCAGCGAGTAGCCCAGCGCATTGGGCGCCTGCGGATGGTCGGGCTTCAACTCGATGACACGGCGCAGCAGGCGCTCCATCTCGTCGTGATGGTCGAGCTTGTCCTCGGCCATCGCCAGTTCGTAGATCAGGTCGGCGTCGTCGGCAAAACGCTGATTCGCCTGCCTCAGCACGGCGGTCGACTCGCGCCACTGCCTGGCATCGCGCAACAGCTGCGCCTCGGCCAGCAGCTTGGCGCGTGCGTCGGCGTCGCTGTGCTCGGGTGCAGCGTGTATCAGTGCACGCGCCTCGTCGATCCTGCCCTGGCGCGCCAGCATTCCGGCACGGCGGGCCTGCACCTCGAGCGCCCGCTGCGGGTTGTCCACCTTGGCGAGCCAGCCCTCGGCAGCCGACATGTCGCCGCGCTGCTCGGCGGCCTGGGACAGCAACAGCCAGGCCGGGCTCAGGTCGCGACCGGCGCCGGGCGCGCCGACGCGTGCCTGACCTTCGTCGTCGGTCCTGTCGCCGGCTGCGACAACCGGCTCGGCGCCGGCCAGCTCGATGTAGCGCAGCAGTGCCGCCTCGGCCGCCTGTGCCTGCTTGAGTTCCACGTGCAGCGCACCGAGCGTCAGCCAGGGCTCGGCCATCTGCGGCCGCTCGCGCGTGAGCCATTCGAGTTGCGTCGACGCCTCGGCGTGGCGTTGCGACTGCAGCAGCACGCGAACGTACGCCAACCGCACGGCTGGCTCGACATCGGGTCGCGCCAGGTAGTCGGTGACGATGCGCTCGGCCGCCGCGACACCGGGCAACAGCTCGATCGCCAGCAGCGCAGCGCCGCTGGCACCGGGGTCGTCGGCCTGCGTCCGGCGTGCCAGCGCCAGCGCCTGCTCCGTGTCGCCGACGGCCAGCGCGGCACGGCCCAGTGCGACGTGGCTGGCGCTGCGAGTCTCGGCCGCTTCGCGGTAAGGTGCGAGCACCTTGACGATCAGCGCTTGCGCCTGCTTGCGATCGGCCGCGCGCTGCAGCAGCCGTGGCAGGCCGGCGATGAGCCCCGGACGCTCGATCAGCGGCGCCCTGGCAATCCAGGCGCTGAGCGGCTCGGCCATCTCGTCGATGCGGTTCAGCGCCAGCAGGATCTGCGTCTGGTAGCGCAACGCCTCGATCGACTTCGGCTTGGCGCTGCGCCAGGCGCGGGACGCCGCCAGCGCCTGGTCGCCGGCGCGTGCGTGCAACGCGATGTCGACCGCGCGCTGGTAAAGGCCCTCGTCGCCACTGCGTCGCGCGGCGTCCAGCATCACTTCATAGGCGTTGCCGGCGCGCCCCGAGCGCAACTCGATCTCGCCGATCAGCAACTGGTAGAACAGCGGTGCGTCGAGCGCCGAACTGTGCGCGGGCGGCTTGTCCTGTGCCAGGGCACAACCCGCGCCGATCGCGGCGGCCGCCGCGATCCACCGCCGCAGGCCTCGCACCCGCGTTCTCGAACCGGCCATCGTGGCTCCTGGAAAGTGAGTCGGATTCTAGAAGCCTGTCGGGCTTCGAGTCGGGCCCGCGTCGGGCCTGCACTGGGGTGCGGGCCAGGCGCAAGGCGCACATATACCATGGTGGACACCATGAGCCTTTGCAACGACGCACTCACTCCGTTGCAGGCTCAGCCCGCCAGGCCAGGTTGACACTCGGCGCCATTCGTCGTTGCCCACTCGATGTGCGGCCAGACCACACGCCGCGTCGGCGCCCGGCGTTGTGCGCGGCAGCAGTCTGCCGAGCCCGAACGGTTGATCGATCGCCGCAACGTCGCGCTCGCTTCGCCCGCTCGACGGCGTTGTCACGTGCCCTGACCGGCCGGAACGCCTTGCGGCGACCGCTGTGCTGGCCGACCGGCGCCACGGCATCGATCGATGCGCGCGCATCAGCCGCCACGCAGTCGCGACGCGCCGACCGTGACCGGACGCCCGCAACGCGGTGCCAGGGAGCAGGTTCGTTCGCGCCGCGCGCATCGCGCGAAGTTGCGCCGGATGCCGCTCACACCCGCTGGTTATCATCGGGACCGCCTGCGGTCGACCCCGACCCGCCCCCGTCGCCACCCGCCAGATCACTGGCGACAACGCGCGCCACGAGCGCCGCCTTCCCTCGGAGATTGCCCCATGCGATGGACCCCGAACGCCCTGCTGGCCACGCTCGCGCTGGCCGCCGCGCTGGTCGCGCCGGCCCAGGCCCAGACCGCCGCCAGCGCCGCCCCACCTCAGGCCGCGACGCAGCCGACGGCGCAGGTCGAAGGCATCACCGAGCACCGCCTGGCCAATGGGCTGCGCGTGCTGCTCGCACCCGACGATTCCAAACCCACCACCACCGTCAACATCACGTACCTGGTCGGCAGCCGGCACGAGAACTACGGCGAGACCGGCATGGCCCACCTGCTCGAGCACATGGTGTTCAAGGGCACGCCGTCGCGCGGCAACATCATGCAGGAGCTGGGCAGGCGCGGCATGCAGTTCAACGGCAGCACCTTCTACGACCGCACCAACTACTTCGAGACCTTTGCAGCCAACGCGGACAACCTGAGGTGGACGCTCGAGATGGAGGCCGACCGCATGGTCAACAGCTTCGTCGCGCGCAAGGATCTCGACACCGAGTTCAGCGTCGTGCGCAACGAGATGGAGTCGGGCGAGAACGACCCGCAACGCTCGCTGTGGCAGCGCATGGCCGCGGCGGCCTTCGACTGGCACAACTACGGCAAGAGCACGATCGGCGCGCGCACCGACGTCGAGCAGGTCGACATCGCGCACCTGCAGGCCTTCTACCGCCGCTACTACCAGCCCGACAACGCGGTGCTGCTGGTGGGCGGCAGGTTCGACGCTGCCGGCACGCTGGCAACGATCGAACGCGTCTTCGGCGCCATCCCGAGGCCGCAGCGCACGCTGGCGCCCACGTACACGCTGGACCCGGTGCAGGACGGTCCACGCGAGGTCACGGTGCAGCGCGTCGGCGACCTCCAGCTCGCCGCGGTGCTCTACCACACCGCCGCCGGCAGCCACCCCGACGCCGCTGCGCTGGCCGCGCTCGGCGAGATCATGGCGGCGACGCCGACCGGCCGGCTGCACAAGAGCCTGGTCGAAGCCAAGAAGGCGGTCGGCGTCGAGCACTGGAGCTTCGACCTCGCCGAGCCCGGCTACACGATGTTCTGGGCCGAGCTCGACAAGCAGCAGTCGCTGCCCGAGGCGCGCCGGCTGTTGCAGGAAGGGCTGGAGAACCTGCGCGCGCAGCCGGTCAGCGCCGTCGAGCTCAAGCAGGCCCAGGCCAGCCTGCTGGCCGGCATCGACAAGACGATCAACGACCCGCAGCGGCTGGCGGTGCAGATGTCCGAATCGATCGCGCAGGGCGACTGGCGGCTGTTCTTCCTGCAGCGCGACCGCATCGAGGCGCTGACGCCGGCCGACGTGCAGCGCGTTGCCGAAAACTACTTCAAGCCGAGCAACCGCACCTACGGCCAGTTCGTCCCGGTGGCCGAGCCCGATCGCAGCGTGATCCCGGCCACGCCCGACGTGGCCGCGCTGGTGGCGCAGTACCAGGGCCGCGCGGCGGTGGCCGCGGGCGAGGCCTTCGACGCCACGCCGCAGAACATCGAGGCGCGCACGCGCCGGCTCGCGCTGGCCAACGGCATGAAGCTCGCGCTGACGCCCAAGAAGACGCGCGGCCAGACCGTCTCGGGGTCGATCCAGTTGAACTTCGGCGCCGTCGATTCGCTTGCCGGCCAGGCCACCGCGTCGCGGCTGGCCGCGGCCATGCTGATGCGCGGCGCCGGCTCGCTCAGCCGCGCCGGGATCAGCACGCGGCTCGACGAGCTGAAGTCGCAACTCAGCGTCGGCGGCCAGGGGCAGGCGGTGAGCGTGCGCTTCGACACCGTGCGCACGCACCTGCCGGCGCTGCTGGCGCTGGTGCGCGACGTGCTGCGCGCACCGACCTTCCCGGCCGACGAGTTCGAGCAGCTGCGCACCGAGTCGCTGGCCGGCATCGAGGCGCAGCGCCGCGAGCCGCAGGCCGTGGCGTCGCAGGCCCTGCGGCGCAGCTTGAGTCCCTACGCCAGGGGCGACGTGCGCTACGTCGCCAGCTTCGACGAGTCCGTGGCCGAACTGAAGGCGGCCACGCTCGATGCAGCGCGGCGCTTCCACGGCGACTTCTACGGTGCCGACCAGGCGCGCATGGCGCTGGTCGGCGATTTCGATGCCGCGGAAATGCAGACGCTGTTGCAGACACTGTTCGGCGACTGGAAGAGCCGCTCCGCCTACGCCCGGCTGGTGTCGATGCCGGCCGCGGCCCGGCCCGGCACGACGACACTCGAGACACCCGACAAGGCCAACGCGTTCTACGTCGCCGCGTTGCCGCTGCCGCTGCGCGACGACATGCCCGAATACGCCGCGATGCTGCTGGCCGACGAGGTGCTGGGCGGCGGCACCAAGTCGCGGCTGCTCGACCGGCTGCGGCAGAAGGACGGCATCAGCTACGGCGCCGGCAGCCAGATCGCTGCCGACAGCTTCGAGCCGGTCGGCCGACTTGCGCTCTATGCCCTGTACGCGCCGCAGAACCTGGGCAAGCTCAAGACCGGCGTCGCCGAGGAGCTGGCAAGGCTGCTCGACCAGGGCATCACCGACGAGGAACTGCTGGACGCCAAGCGCGCGCTCGAGCAGGAACGCAAGGTGCGGCTGGCGCAGGACAGCGCACTGGCCGGACTGCTGGCCTGGCAACTGCACACCGGCCGCGACATGGCGTTCGAGACGCAGCAGCAGCAGCGCATCGCGCAGGCGAGCCTGGCCGAGGTGAACGCGGTACTGCGCCGGATGGTGCAGCGGCAACAGCTTCTGCACGTCTACGCCGGCGACTGGGCCGCCGGCGCGGGCGGCACGGCCAGGCACTGATGCTGCACGGGCTCAGGTTCTGCCGCAGACGGCCGAAATCCGATCATCCGGGTTGATCCCGTCGGCCGCGGCCGGGCCGCGTCGTGACAATGGATCTGCCCGTCGCGAACGGTTGTCGAGGAGCGTGCGATGTCGAAGTTGTTCTCCGTCTGGATCGTGCTGCTGGCCGCGCTGGGGCTGGCCGGACCCGCCGCGGCGCAGATCAGGATCGGCCAGTCGGCCGGCTTCACCGGTGCGGTGGCCGGCAGCGTCGGCGAAGCCACCACCGGCGCGCGGCTGGTGCTGGACGCCGTCAACGCGCGCGGCGGGGTCAACGGCCAGAAGGTCGAACTGATCTCGCTGGACGACAAGTTCGACCCCAAGCTGACGGTGGAGAACACGCGCAAGCTGATCGGCCAGGGCGTCACCGCGCTGTTCCTGAACCGCGGCACGCCGCACAGCCAGGCCATCCTGCCGCTGTTGAAGGAAGGCCGGGTGCCGCTCGTCGGCCCGTCCACCGGAGCGATGGTGTTGCGCAAGCCCGTGCAGCCGTGGGTCTTCAACGTGCGCGCCACCTACCAGCGCGAGGCCGAGCGCCTGATCCAGCACCTCGGCCAGGTCGGCGTCGAACGCATCGCGATCGTGCAGGTCGACGACACCTTCGGCGCCGACGCGGTCATCGGCGCGCTCAACGGCTTCACCGCGCTGTCGCGCAAGCCGACGGTGCACGTCAAGTACGACCGCAGCAAGCCCGACTTCGCCCCGATCATTCCGAAGGTCGTCGCCACCGACCCGCAGGCGGTGCTCTTCATCGGCTCGGGCACCGCGGTGATCGACGGCATGAAGGCGCTGCGCCAGGCCGGCTCGCGTGCCCAGTTGCTGACCCTGTCCAACAACGCCTCGGGCGGCTTCGTCAAGGGGCTGGGGCCGCTGGCGCACGGCACCATCGTCAGCCAGGTACTGCCCTATGAGCGTTCGCTGTCCACGCCGATCGTCAAGGAAGCGATCGAACTGGCCAAGGCCAGGGGCGCGGGCGAGTTGACGCCGGCGATGCTCGAGGGCGTCGTCGCCGCCAAGGTCCTGGTCGAGGGCCTGCGCCGCGCCGGCAAGAGCCCGACCGGCGAATCGTTGCAGAAGGCGCTCGAATCGTTCAAGCGCGTCGACATCGGCGGCCTCGAAATCAGCTTCAGCCCCGGCGACCACACCGGGCTGAACTACGCCGATCTGTCGATCATCGGCGCCAACGGAAAGTTCTTGCGCTGAGCCTGGCGACGCCGCACGCCCCGGCGACGGGACCCGGCCGCACGTGCGCGCTGCGCCGCCGTCAGGACGCGAACGCGACGATCTGCGCCATCGGCAAGGCGCCCGCGCTGCGGGCGGCCTCGCGCCCGCCCTCGAGGCGCAACAGCGTCGGGATGCTGCGGATCGCGAATCGAGCCGACAGCTGAGGGCTGGCATCGCTGTCGACCTTGACCAGCAACGCGCGGCCCTTGAGAGCGCGCGCAGCCTGCTCGAACTGCGGTGCCATCATGCGGCACGGGCCACACCAGGCGGCCCAGAAGTCGACCACCACCGGCAGCGTCGTCCGGCCGACGAAGGCGTCGAAGTTGCTGTCGTCCAGCGCCACCGGATGGTCGTCGAGCAGCGGGCGATGGCAACGCCCGCATTGAGGATCATCGACGAGTCGTGACGCAGGGACGCGGTTGGCGGCGCCGCAATGCGCGCAGGCCACCTGGGAAATCGAGGATTCCATGCCGATGATCTTGGTACGGTGACCCGCATTTCAAGACCGGCGCCGCAGAGCCCCGGCCGGTTGGCGGGAAGCCCACGGCGATGACGCACTGCCGGCCCCGACACCGACGCAGGAATAATCGGCCGCGCTGCAACGTATGCCTGCGGTGGACGCTCCCGACACCTTTCGCCAGCAATTGCTGGGCGCGATCCCGCGCCTGCGACGCTATGCGCGCTCGCTGGTGTTCGACGCGGCGACCGCCGACGATCTGGTGCAGACGGCGCTCGAGCGCGCGCTGACGCACTGGCACCAGTTCGACCAGCGGCGCGACATGCTGCTGTGGTTGCTGTCGATCGCGCACAACGCGTTTCACGATCTGCGCCGGCGCGATGCGCGGCTCAGCATCGTCGATCCGGCGCTGGCCACCGCGGCACAGGATGCCGTCGCCGCCGACCCCGGCGTCGACGTCGGCCTGCGCATGGACCTGGTGGCGGCGCTGGCACAGATCCCGGTCGAGCAGCGCGAGCCGCTGCTGCTGGTCAGCGTCGAGGAACTCACGTATGCCGAGTGCGCCGAGGCGCTGGGCATCCCGGTCGGCACCGTGATGTCGCGCGTCTGGCGCGCCCGCGCGGCGCTGCGCGACGTGCTGGAAGGCCGCGGCCGGGCAGGCAATGTCCGCACGCTGCGGCGGGTGGTGTGACGATGGAACTGCAACGACCCGATGACGCCCTGCTGTCGGCGTGGCTCGATGGCGAACTCGACGAGGCCACGCGCGAGCGGGTCGAGCTCTGGCTGCGCGAGCACGCCGAGGACGCGTCCCGGCTGCGGCTGTGCGCCGCCGATCGCGACGCGCTGCGCGCACGCTTCGACCCGGTGCTTTCCGAGCCCATCCCTGAGGCGCTGCTGCGAACGGTGCACAACCGTAGGCAGGGCGACGCACTGCGCAGCGCGCAGCGCGGTGGGCAGGACCACGGGCACGGTCGCGCGCGAATCGATGGCGATGCCGCAGACGATGACCTGGGCGCCGCCGCGCACGCCGCCGGCTGGGCGCCCTGGCGCCTCCTGCCGCGAGGCGCCGGTCTGCGCGCCGGTGTGCTGGCCGGCACGCTGACCGGCGCGCTGCTCGGTGCGCTCGGCGGCGCCGCACTGGTCTGGCAATGGCAACCCCAACGCGAGCTGTCGCTGGTGGGGCGCAGCGTCGGCTGGCCGCAGCGCGCCGCGCTCGCGCACGCGGTATATGCGCCCGAGGTGCGCCACCCGGTGGAGGTGAATGTGGCCACCGGCAGCCAGTCCGAGCAGCGCGCGCAGGAGGAGCACCTGGCGCGCTGGCTGAGCAAGCGGCTGGACATGCCGGTCAAGCTGTTCGACCTGCGTGCGCAAGGCTTCGAGCTGGTCGGTGGCCGCCTGCTGCCCGATGCCATCGGGCCGAGTGCACAGCTGATGTACCAGAACAGCGCGGGCCAGCGCGTCACGCTCTACCTGCGCCGTCCCGATTCGAATGCCAGCACGGCATTCCGCTTTCTGCGTGACGGTGAACTCGGCATGTTCTATTGGGTCGAGGATGGCTACGGCTGTGCGATCGTCGGCAAGCTGCCGCGCCCGCAGTTGCTGGCGCTGGCCGAGGCGGTCTACCGGCAGGTCGAACAGGACCTGCCCGGCCCGCGGCCGCGCCCGTATCCGTATAATGAGCGCCGATGCGCGCCATGCTCCTCCGCGCCCAGGCGCCGATCGTCGACCAGCTGCTGCGCGAGATCGGGCTCGAATCGGGCGACATCCAGCGCCTCGCCGGCGGCGCATCGGGCGCGACGGCCGCGTTGCCGGGCGCGTCGCAGCCCGACAAGGAAGAGGGGCGCCGGTGATCCGCGTCTACGTGTCG
>JBBIPS010000021.1:0-19077 GCA_037442725.1 Burkholderiales bacterium
AGCTGAAGCTGCGCGTCTTCGTCCAGGGCGGTGGCTGCTCGGGCTTCCAGTACGGCTTCACCTTCGACGAGGTCGTCAACGAGGACGACACGCAGATGACGAAGAACGGCGTCACGCTGCTGATCGACGCCATGAGCCTGCAGTATCTGGTCGGCGCCGAGATCGACTACAAGGAAGACCTGCAGGGCGCGCAGTTCGTGATCAAGAACCCGAATGCCACGACCACCTGCGGTTGCGGGTCGAGCTTTTCGGCCTGATCGGTGCGCTGATCAGTGAAATCGGCCGCCTTCGGGCGGCCGATGTCGTTGTACCCGGCATCGTTGTGGACGATCATGCGCCCGGGTACAGGGCTCCCAGCACACGCGGCCCGGCGGCGCCGGTGACGTCGGGCCGGTTGCCCGTGCGCCGTTCGACGAACGCCCGCGCCAGCCACGCAAACGCCGCAGCCTCCACCTGCAGCGGTGGCAGCCCGACGGCGGCGGTCGATTCGACGTCGAGCATGGGCAGCAGATCCGCCAGGCGGGTCATGAGGTGACGGTTCAGCGCACCGCCGCCGCAGACGAGCAGGCCGCGCGCATCGGGCTGGTGGCGTCGCAGCGACTGAGCCACGCTGCGCGCCGTCAGTTCGGCCAGCGTGGCCTGCACGTTCTCGGGCCGAAGTCGCGGCGCGGCGTCGGCCAGCGCGGCGTCGAGCCAGTCCTCATCGAACAAGTCGCGGCCGGTGCTCTTGGGCGGGGCGCGGTCGAAGAAGGGCTCGGCCAGCAGCCGCCGCAGCAGCCGTTCGTCGACCGTGCCGGTCGCGGCCCAGTCGCCGGCGTCGTCGAACGGCAGGCCATGATGACGCTCGCACCACAGGTCGAGCAACACATTGCCCGGGCCGCAGTCGAAGCCGCCGACACCTCCGTGGCCGTCGAGCAAGGTCAAGTTGCCAATGCCGCCGAGGTTGAGCACGGCCTGGGCCACACCGGGACGCTCGAACATCTCGGCATGGAAGGCCGGTACCAGCGGCGCGCCCAGTCCGCCGGCGGCCACATCGCGGCTGCGCAGGTCGCAGACCACGTCGATGAGGCAGCGCTCGGCGAGCAGCGCGCCGTTCAACAGTTGCAGCGTATAGCCGGTGCCATCAAACTCGCCCGGCCGGTGACGCACGGTCTGGCCATGTGCACCGATGGCGCGCACCGCCGACGCCTGCAGCGCGGCTTCGTCCAGCAGCGCGTGCACTGCCATGGCGTACCGCTCGGCGAGCACATTCGCGGCCAGCGCGGCGCGGTGCAATTCGTCGGCGCCGCTGCGGTTGAGCGCAAGCAACTCGCTGCGCAGCTGCGGCGGCATCGGCAGGTGCGCATGGGCCAGGATGCGCAGCGCCGCGTCACCTGGTTGGGGTGGCGATGCCGGTGCCGGGCCCATCGGACTTGCCGACGGGCCCCGCGAGGCAAACTCCGCGAGTACGCCGTCGACGCCGTCGAGCGAGGTGCCCGACATCAGCCCGATGTACAGCGCCATCGCTTTGGCCGGCCGCACGCCCCTGGGGGCGCCGCGCTTACTCGATGCTGTTGCGCGTGCCGACCAGCGACTCGGCGATGCCGAGTTGTGATCGTGCGGCTGCGGCCACCTGTGCGAAGCGCGGCCGCGCCGTGGCGTCGAGCGGCACGGACTCGGCCGCCCGGGCCACCTTCAGCGGGTCCTGGAAGCGGCCGTTGATGCGGTATTCAAAGTGCAGATGCGGCCCGGTGGCCCAGCCGGTGGCACCGACCAGTCCGATCTGCTGGCCCTGCTCGATTCGCTGGCCCTTCCTGACCAGAGTGCGGCTGAGGTGGGCATAGACGGTGGAGGTGTTGCCGCCGTGCTTGACGATCACGATATTGCCGTAGCCGTTCTGCCAGCCGGCGAAATCGACCACACCCTCGCCGACGCTGCGCGCCGGCGTGCCGGTCGGTGCGCCGTAGTCGACGCCGTTGTGGGCACGCCAGCGTTGCAGGATCGGGTGGAAGCGCATCGCAAAGCCCGAAGTGATGCGCGAGAACGCCATCGGGCTGGCCAGGAACGCACGGCGCTTGCTCGCGCCGTCGAAGTCGAAATACGCGCCCTTGCCGCGCTCGCCATCCTTGAACCACAGCGACTGGAAGGTCTTGCCGTTGTTGGTGAACTCGGCCGCCAGTACGCGCCCGGTGCCGTCGTTCCAGGTGATCGGTTGCCCGTCGGCGGTGAGCGCCTCGTAGACGACGCTGAAAGTGTCGCCCTTGCGCAGTTGGCGGTGGAAGTCGATGTCAGTCGAGAACATCTCGACCATCTGACCGGCGATGCTGTCGGGCATCCGCGCTTCGTCGGTGGCGGCGAACAGCGAACTGTGGATCGTCCCGCTGCCCAGTCGGACCAGCGTCTGCAGCGGTGCTGTCTCGAGCCGGCTGCTGAACTGACCGCCGCTGCGGCTCAGCGTCAGGCGGGTGAAATGCGTCGATTGCTGGTTGCTGTCGAGCGCGGGGAATCGCGCCACCAGTTCGATCAGCGAGCCGTCGGCCGCGGCGCGCACCTGCACCATCTTGCCGGCGCGTCCTTCGATCAGCCGGCGCGCATCGCGGTCGGTCCGGATGAAGCCGGCAGCATTCGCGTCGACCACGCCCAGGCGCCGCAGCAGGCTGTCGGCGGTGTCGCTGGCGCGGCTCAGGTCGCTGCGCGACAGCTCGAGCGACTGCAGTCCCAGATCGTCGATCTGGCGCGCGAGCCCCTCGATGGCCAGCGGCTCGGTGACCAGGCGCCGCGGCAAGTCGGCGGCATCGGGCGCCATCGGTGCGATGCCGAATGCGGTGACGGCAAAGCCGCCGAGCACGCCGAGCACGCTGGCGGCCAGCCGGCGCGGATGGCGCCGGGCGATCTCACTGGCGGCCAATAGATGGCGCGCGATGATGCTTCGAATTGGTTCCAACGAAATTCATCCCATCCAGGCCGTCAGCGGGGCTGCGTCGACTCAAGACGACTCGAGTCCGATGCCGGCGTGTCATCGGCGTGACACCGTCGAGGCACGGTTCGATTCGAACCGGGAGTTGCGAAAGGAGCACCCACTAGAATCGTGGACTGCACCCGGCGTGCGAAGCGAGAGATCGATTTCTCGGGCCACACGGCGCGTAAACGAGCCGCAAGTATACCTTTCGCCCCTCGGCGACGAGTCCGTGTTAGCACGTAAGAGCCGGTAAAGATCTCCCATGTCCTTCCCTCGTTCATCGCCCCGCGACGCGGCCTTTCCGGTGACTGATCGCGTGCGTGCCGCGCTCGCCACTTCGTTGCGCGGCTGCGAGGAGTTGCTGCCCGAGGCCGACTGGCAGCGCAAGCTCGCCCGCGCCGAAGCCACCGGGCAGCCGCTGCGCATCAAGTTCGGCATGGACCCGACGGCGCCCGACCTGCACCTGGGGCACACGGTGGTGCTGAACAAGCTGCGCCAGTTGCAGGATCTGGGGCACACGGTGATCCCGCTGATCGGTGACTTCACCACCATGATCGGCGACCCGTCGGGGCGCAACAGCCCACGCCCGCCGCTCACGCGCGAGCAGATCGAGGCGAATGCGAAGACCTACTTCGACCAGATCCGGCTGGTCGTCGACATCGACAACGCCGAGGTCCGATACAACAGCGAGTGGAGCGACCCGCTCGGCGCGCGCGGCATGATCGAGCTCGCGGCCCGCTACACCGTCGCGCGCATGATGGAGCGCGACGATTTCGCCAGGCGCTTTGCCGGCAACACACCGATCTCGGTGCATGAGTTCCTGTATCCGCTGATGCAGGGCTACGACTCGGTGGCACTGAGGAGCGACCTCGAGCTCGGCGGCACCGACCAGAAGTTCAACCTGCTGATGGGCCGCCACCTGCAGCAGGAGTACGGGCAGGAGCCACAGTGCATCCTGACGATGCCGCTGCTCGAAGGCACCGACGGCGTCGAGAAGATGTCCAAGAGCAAGAACAACTACATCGGCATCACCGAGCCTGCGAACGACATGTTCGCCAAGGTGCTGTCGATCAGCGACGACCTGATGTGGCGCTGGTACACGCTGCTGTCGTTCCGCGCCGAGGCCGAGATCGCCGCGCTGCGCACCGAGGTCGGGGCCGGGCGCAACCCGAAGGATGCCAAGGTGATGCTGGCGCGCGAGATCGTCACCCGCTTCCACAGCGCCGCGGCGGCCGACGCGGCCGAGCAGGATTTTGCCAACCGTGCGCGCGGTGGAATTCCGCACGACATTCCCGCACTCGGCCTGACCGGTGCACCGCTCGCCATCGGGCAGTTGCTCAAGCAGGCCGGGTTGGTGCCGTCGACCAGCGAGGCGCTGCGGCTGATCCAGCAGGGCGGTGTGCGCATCGACGGCGCGCTGGTCAGCGACAAGGCACTCAAGGTCGGTGCCGGCACCTGCGTCGTGCAGGTCGGCAGGCGCAAGTTCGCCCGCGTGACGCTGCGTGCGTGAACCGATGCGCAGCACCGGCCGTGCCGGCGTCAGCGTCGGTTCGGCTCCGCCGACTGCCCAGACGCCGCGACGTCGGGCGTATCGAGAAAGCACAGCGTGGCGCTGAAGCCGCGCCGGTCGGCCACCGGTGACTGCAGCGTCAGCCGCGCCGACGACTGGCGCGCGACGGTCGCCACCATGGCCAGGCCCAACCCCGAGCCTTCGGCGACGGCCTGCGCGCGCTCGAACGGTCGCGCCAGTCGCGGCAGCATCTCGGCGGCCACGCCGGGGCCGTCATCGATCACCTCCATGCGACCCGGGCTGACCTGCAGCGTCACTCCGGCCGGGCTGGCGCCATGCTTGAGCGCGTTGTCGATCAGGTTGCGCAGCGCGATGCCCAGCGCGTCCCAATCGCCGGCCACCGCGGCGGGCTTGCCCTGCACCTGCAGGCGGAGCTGACCGCTGCGGCGCGCGTCGCCGAACTCATCGGCAACGAGCGCGGCGAGCCTGACCAGGTCGACCGGCTCGCGCTGCAATGCCACGCCTGAGTCGATGCGGGCGAGTTGCAGCAGCCGGGTGGCCAACGCGGTCAGGCGATCGAGCTGGCGCACCAGCGCCAGCGCCGGCGCTCGCTGCGGACCCTCGCCGGTGGCGCTCAGCAGGCGTTGCGCCTGGGCGCGCGCTGCGGCCAGCGGGGTGCGCAGTTCGTGCGCCATGTGCGCGGCAAAGGCACGTTCGGCCTCGACCAGCGAACGCACCCGCGTCATCAACGCATCGACGGCGTCGAGCCAGGGGCGCAGCTCGGTCGGCGTCTGGCTGGCGGCCAGCGGTCGCAGGTCGTGGGCGTCGCGCTGGGCCAGCTCGCGGCGCGCCGGCTCGAGCGTCGCAAAGGCGCGGCGCAACAGCAGCCGCAACCCGACCGCAGCCAGCGGCAGTACCGCACCGAGCATGCCGAGCAGCCAGCCCATGCCGGCCCACAGCACCTCGCGCCGGTGTGCCACCGTCTCGGCGACGAACGCGCGGCGTGTGCCGTCGGCGCGTGACAGGGTCAGTACGTGCCAGTCACCGACGTCGAGGATGCCGTCGACCGTGCTGCTGCTGATCGGCTGCTGCGGCGCGGCGTGCGAGCGCAGGCGCAGGTGGCCGTGCTGGTCGAAGAGCTGGTAGATGACGTGCTCTTCGTGTTCGCCGATGCCGGCGGCGAGCGCCAGGCCGTGCTCGTCGCCGAGCGCGTGATCGGGCAGCACGAGCAGGCTCTGTGCCGTCTCGGCCAGCGCGCTGTCGAGCACCTCGGTGATCTCGTTGCCGAGCCCGAACAGTGCCGCGACCGAGCCGGCCAGCCAGAGCGAGAACAGCAATGCCAGCAGTTGACGCTGCAGCCGCCGCTGCAGGCTCCAGGACGGAGTCATCGTGTCCGGCTCAGGCTTGCCGCCCGCGCGGGCGCCTTGCATGCGCCGGCCCCCGAGCAGGCGTTCGACCCCGCGCAGGCGGGGTCTCTCGTCCGGCTCAGGCCTGCCGCCCGCGCGGGCGCGTTGCATGCGCCCGCCCCCGAGCAGGCGTTCGACCCCGCGCAGGCGGGGTCTCTCGTCCGGCTCAGGCATCGAGACGGTAACCCATGCCGCGGTGCGTGCTGATGAGGTGCGCACCGAGCTTCTTGCGCAGCCGGCTGACGATCACCTCGACCGTATTGCTGCCGGCATCGGTGTAGCCGTCGCCCGCGAGCTGGCACTCGATGTCGGAGCGCGCGTAGATGCGCCCCGGGCGGCGCGCCAGGCAGGCGAGCACGGCCCATTCCATCGCGGTGAGGTCGATGCGCTGGTCTTCATGGCGCGCCTCGCGCGCGGCGATGTCGAGCCACAGCGCACCCAGCGCCAGCCGCTGCGGCGCGACGCCTCGGCGGCCCACCGCGGCGATACGGGCCACCAGCTCGTCGAGGTCGAAGGGCTTGACCAGGTAGTCGTCGGCCCCGGCGTCGAGACCACGGATGCGATCGCTGATCTGGTCGCGCGCGGTCAGCACGATCACCGGGTGAGTACGCTGCGCTGCGCGCCACTCGCGCAGCAGCGCGAGGCCGTCACCGTCGGGCAGGTACAGGTCGAGCAGCACCAGGTCGGCCTCCGGTGCACGCTGTGCCTGGGCCAGCAGCTTGCACCAGTGCACCCGGTGCCCGGCCGCCTCGAGGTGGTCGGTCACCGCCTGTCCCAGGTCGAGGTCGTCTTCGATCAGCAGCAATCGCATGGTGGGGTCGTCCGGCAGCCAGCGGCCATTGGACCTGCGTCGGATGAATCGGTGCTGAACCGACGCCGCGGTCGGGGTGGTCCGCGTCATGGGTGCCGGGTGCCGAGCGACGATACGCCGGCGCGCCGCCGGTCGAGCCGCGGAAATGTCGTCGCATCGTCGTTCATATCTCGCGTCGATGCGATCCCGTGGCGGTTGCGCTGGGGTCGTCAGCCGGTCGCCGAGCGCCGACAATCGTCTGATGCAAGTGAGTTCGTACCTGAAGGTCTCGATCGCCGTGGCGCTGGCGACGATCGCGTTGAAGACCGGTGCGTGGTGGCTGACCGACTCGGTCGGGCTCCTGTCGGACGCGCTCGAGTCGCTGGTGAATCTGGCCGGCGCGATGTTCGCGCTGCTGATGGTCACCGTGGCCGCGCAGCCGCCCGACCTCGACCACCCCTACGGCCACCACAAGGCGGAGTACTTCTCCAGCGGTTTCGAGGGTGTGCTGATCCTGTCTGCGGCGCTGGCCATCATCTGGGCAGCGGTGCAACGCTGGGTCGACCCGCAGCCGCTGCAGGCGCTGGGCACCGGGCTGGCGCTGTCGGTCGTCAGCTCGGTGCTCAACGGGGTGCTGGCCTGGGCCATGCTGCGCAAGGCGCGCGAACACCGTTCGATGGCGCTCGAGGCCGATGCGCGCCACCTCTTCACCGATGTCTGGACTTCGGCCGGCGTCGTGGTCGGCCTGCTCGGCGTGCAGGCCAGCGGCTGGCTCTGGCTCGACCCGCTGATCGCGATCGCCGTGGCGGCCAACATCGCACGCGAGGGTGTGCGACTGGTCCGGGCTTCGGCCGACGGCCTGATGGACCGCTCGGTCGAGCCCGAAGTGCGCGCGCAGATCGAGCGTACGCTGCACGAGTTCGCGCATCAGACGATCCGCTTCGACCACGTCACCACGCGCCGCGCCGGCCAGCGCCGTTTCGTCGACCTGCACATGCACATGCCGGCGGGCTGGACGCTGGGCCGCGCCGCTGCCGTGCGCACCTCCGTCGAGCAGGCGCTGATGAGCGCGGTGCCCGGCCTGCGGGCGACGATCCAGTTGTTGCCGATGGACGTCGAGGCACATTTCGACGCGGCGCAGGACCTGTTGTGAGAAGCCCCGGACCGACGTCGTGCGTCGTGCGCCCCGCGAGCGGGCAAGCAAACCCGGGAGCCGCCCGGTGTCGGCTTGCCAGTCGAGGGCGCGGCCTGGCCGGCGGCGGGTCGCGACCTGCACGTGGCGCCGCGTGATCGCCCTCGCCCAGCGCGTCAGCAAGGCACAGGTCGAGGTCGGCGGCGCGGTGGTCGGCGCGATCGGCCACGGCCTGCTGGTGCTCGTGTGCGCCGAGCCGGCCGACACCGAAGCGCAGGCGGCCAGGTTGGTGGACAAGCTGGTCAAGTTGCGCGTCTTCGGCGACGAGGCCGGCAAGATGAACCGTAGCGTGCACGACGTCGCCGGCGGCCTGCTCATCGTCAGCCAGTTCACGCTCGCCGCCGATGTCACGCGCGGCAACCGGCCGAGCTTTGCCGGCGCTGCCGAGCCCGCGCTGGCGCGCCGGCTCTACGAGACGGTGTTGCGGCTCGCGCGCGAGCGCCTGCCCACCGTCGAGGCCGGCGTCTTCGGCGCCGACATGCAGCTCGGCCTGGTCAACGACGGACCGGTGACGATCCCGCTGCGCATCGTCTGAAGCCCGACGATGCGCGCTTCGATGCCGGGCTTGCCGCGAGTGGACCGGTGACGGTCGCCGCGACGCCGCAGCCCGGGTCCGGTCAGGCGTAGCTGCGTGCGTCCTCGATCACCTTGCCGTCGTTGGGCAGGCTGCCCGGGGCGACCAGCTCGACCTCGCCGCGCAGCTTGGTGACGTCGCGGATGCTGGTGGCGATGGCCACGGCCAGACCCTGCGGCGTGTGCTCCGGTGCGCCGGCGACCTCTGCGCGCAGCGTCATGTGGTCGCTGGCCATCGCGCCAGCGACCACCAGCCGCGCGCGCGCCACCTCGGGATGGCGGCGCGCGATCTCGGCCACCTGGCTCGGGTGCACGAACATGCCGCGCACCTTGGCGGTCTGGTCGGCACGGCCGAGCCAGCCCTTGATGCGCGTGTTGCTGCGGCCGCTCGGGCAGGTGCCGGCGAGCACGGCCGAGAGGTCGCCGGTGCCGAAACGCACCAGCGGATAGTCGCGGTTGAGCACGGTAACGACGACCTCGCCGACTTCGCCATCGGGCACCGTGTCGCCGGTGCCCGGGCGCACGATCTCGAGGATCACCGCCTCGTCGAGCACCAGGCCTTCGCGCGCGGCGGTTTCGTAGGCGATCAACCCGGCGTCGGCGGTGGCGTAGCTCTGGTAGGCGTCGATGCCGCGCTCGTGCAGCCAGTCGCGCAGGCTCGGCGGGAAGGCCTCGCCACCGACCATGGCCTTGGTCATCGACGCGATCGAGACGCCGCTCTCGGCGGCCTTCTCGACCAGGATCTTCAGGAAGCTGGGCGTGCCGATGTAGCCGTGCGGCTTGAGCTCGGCCACCGCCTGCAGTTGCTGCTCGGTGTTGCCGATGCCGCCGGCGAAAGTCGTGCAGCCGACGGCGTGCGCACCGCTTTCCATCATCGCGCCGGCCGGTGTGAGGTGGTAGCTGAAGCTGACGTGCGCGAGGTCGCCGGCGCGAAAGCCGGCGGCGAAGATCGCGCGTGCCATGCGCCAGTAGTCGGCGGCCCCGCCTTCGGGCTCGTAGATCGGGCCCGGCGACTGGAACACGCGACGTGCACCGTGCCCGGCACGCAGGCCGCGCCAGCCGATCGCCGAGAAGCCGCCGAACGGATCGTCGGCACGCAGCGCGCGCTGGCGTTCGAGCAGCGCGTGCTTGCGCACGACCGGCAGCCGCGCCAGCGCGCTGCGGCTCGTCACCGCGCGCGCATCGACGCCGGCCAGCAGTTCGGCATAGGCGCCCGTGCAGCGCTGCGCACGCGCCACATGGCCGGGCAGCGCGGCCAGCAGCGCCGCTTCGCGCACTGCGGGGTCGCGTGCTTCCAGGGGGTCGTAGAAATCGCTCATCGGTCGTCCTCGGTCCAGCGCGCCAGGCGCTTTGCCGCTTCATCGACGAAGCGGCGGATGTCGATCGGGCTGGCCAGCGTGAAACGGTCCCATTCGGGGCTGCGCGCCGGACGTCGGGCCAGGCGTGCATCGATCGCCTGCACGGCAGTTGCCAGCTCGATCACCGCCTGGCCCTTCAGCGCGAAGCCGCTGCCGCGCTCGGTAAGCACGCGAAGGTCGCGCAGCGTCCGCTTCAGGCCTGTCAGTGCCGCCGCGGGGTCGAAGGCTGGTGCGGCAGGAGGTGTGTGGCTCATGGCTGCCGCGTCGATCAGGCCAGCCGGCCCTTGCGCTGCCGGCAGCTCTTGTGATGGCGCAAGCTGCTGCCGTCACCGCCGAGGTGGAACTCCTGGCTGTCCGCGTTCTCGCGGATGGAGCCGGCGTCCGAGCAGCGCAGTGCCGTGTCGTTCCCGGCCGGAATGAAGGTGCCGTTTGCTTTCGGGTTCAGGTCCCCGACGATCGCGCACATCTCATCCACGTTCCACACCATTCAGGGTTGATCGGCAGCAAAGGACGGGGCCCGGTCGGGCAGCGTGGGCGAAGCTCAGGCCAGCCAGCGCTTGCGTCGCCGGTAGTGCTTGACATCCCTGAAGCTCTTGCGTTCGCCCGAGGACAGGCCCAGGTAGAACTCCTTGACGTCCTCGTTGGAGCTCAGATCCGACGCCGCCCCCTCCATCACGACGCGCCCGTTTTCGAGGATGTAGCCAAAATCGGCGTAGCGCAGCGCCACCATCGTGTTCTGCTCGGCGAGCAGGAAGCTGACCTTCTCGCGCACGTTCAGGTCGTGCACGATCTCGAAGATCTCCTCGACGATCTGCGGTGCGAGCCCCATCGACGGTTCGTCGAGCAGGATCATCTTGGGGCGTGCCATCAAGGCGCGTCCGATCGCCGTCATCTGCTGCTCGCCACCCGAGGTGTAGCCGGCCAGCGAACTGCGGCGCTGCTTGAGGCGCGGAAAGTATGTGTAGACCTTCTCCAGGTCCTGCCGGATCTGGCCGCTGCCGCGGGTGTAGGCGCCGGTGAGCAGGTTCTCCTCCACGGTGAGGTGGGCGAAGCAGTGCCGGCCCTCCATGACCTGGATCACCCCCATCTTCACCAGTTCGGAGGGCGTGCGCTGGTCCACCCGTTTGCCGTCGAACTCGATGCTGCCCTTGGTGACGTCGCCGCGCTCGGCGCGCAGCAGGTTGGAGACGGCCTTGAGCGTGGTGGTCTTGCCGGCGCCGTTGGCGCCGAGCAGCGCGACGATCCTGCCCTGCTCGACCTGCAGGGACACGCCCTTGAGCACGAGGATGACGTGGTCGTAGATCACCTCGACGTTGTTGACGTTCAGATACGGCGTGGCCATCGTGGCGGCCGGCGCGGCGGCGGTCATGCGTTGGGTGTCTCGATTGAGGAGGTCGGTGCAGCGGGTCCGGAATTGCGCGGTGCTGGCGGTGCGCGCAACCCGCAGGCTGCACGCACCGCCCTCGCGCTTCGCGTTCCTACTTCTCCTTGCTGCAGTCCCGCGGCGTGATGCTCTTCTCGGCGGCATACTTCGCCGCCTCGGCTTCGATCATCGGCCGCACGATGGTCTGGTCGGACGGGATCCAGTCGGTGAGAACCTTCCACTTGTTGCCATCCCACTCCTGGAACTTCACCGCACCGCCACCTTCGTGGTCCAGGCACGAGACCTTGAGCGGCTGCAGGAAGCCCTCGGCGCCGAGTGCCTTCAGGCGCTTGGCATCGATGGTCAGGTTCTCCAGCGCCCAGCGCATCTGTTCACCGGACATCGCCTTGCCCTTGCCGTACTTGTCCTGGGCCTGCCGGACTGCCTCGGCGGTGACGATGCCGAACACCACCCCGCGGTTGTAGTAGGCGCTGCCCACCCGTTTCTTGTCTTCCAGGTTGCTCTTGCCCTTGGAGACGACGTACTTCTCGATCTCCTTGATCACCGGATACTCGGTGCCCGAGACGTTGAAGGCCGCAGCGACATAGCCCTTGGCTGCGGGGCCGGCCGGAATGACGTCTTCTTCGGCGCCCGACCACCACACGCCCAGAATCCTGTTGCTCGGGAAGCCGACCTTGGCCGCGGTCTTGAGCGCGGTCGGGTTCATCACCCCCCAGCCGCGCAGGATCACCCAGTCGGGCTTGATCTGGCGCACCTGCAGCCATTGCGATTGCTGCTCGTTGCCGGGGTGCGCGACGGCGATGTGCGTGACCTCGAAGCCGTACTTCTTGGCCTGGGCATCGAGCACCGGGATGGTTTCCTTGCCGTAGGCAGAGTCGTGATAGATGTTCACGATCTTCTTGCCCTTGAGCTTGTCCATCCCGCCTTCCTTCATCCCGATGTACTTGATCTTGGCGGTGTTCTGCGACCAGTAGTTGGTGATCATCGGGAAGACCCAGGGGAACACCCGGCCGTCGGAAGCGGCGGTGCGCCCATAGCCGATCGAGACGATCGGAATCTTGTCGGCGGTGCCCTTCTCGATCAGCGAATACGTGATCCCGGTCGACAGCGGCTGCACCAGCGAGGCGCCGGTGGGCCCCTTCTTCTTCAGCCGCTCGTAGCACTCGACGCCGCGCGCATTGTTGTACTCGGTCTCGCACTCCTCCCAGGTCAGCTTGACGCCGTTGATGCCGCCGTCGCGCTCATTGAGCATCTGAAGGTAGTCGATGTAGCCGCCGAAGATCCCGCTGCCGCCCGGTGCGTACGGGCCGACCCGGTACGACAGCATCGGAACGAACTGCTCGTTGGCCTGCGACAGTGCCGGGCCCGCGGCGAGCGTCCCCGCCAGGGCAGCGCCCACCAGCTTGAGCTTGATAGTCATGTGACGTCCTTTCATCAGAGTGTCCCCTCAAAGAAAACGCGTGGAAGAAACCTCGCCAACAGCCCCAGGATGCGTTCAGGTCCTAGTGCGGGAAGGGCCATAACCTGAGCTTCTCCTTGCCGATCTGCCACAGCCGGGCCAGCCCGTGCGGCTCGACGATCAGGAAGAAGATGATCAGGCTGCCGAAGACGATGAATTCGAGGTTCGACGACAGGCTCTTGGGCATGTAGTCGCCGATCGTCGCGTGCACCAGAACGTTCAGGAAGATCGGCAGCAGCGTGATGAAGGTGGCGCCGAGGAAGGAGCCCAGGATGCTGCCCACCCCTCCGATGATGATCATGAACAGGATGCGGAAGCTCAGGTCCAGGTTGAACCCCTCGGGTTCGACCGTTCCCAGGTAGGCGTAGGCATAGAGGGCCCCGGCCACCCCGCAGTAGAACGAGCTGACGGCGAACGCCGTGAGCTTGGTCTGCATCAGCTTGAAGCCGATCACTTCGGCTGCGACATCCATGTCTCGCACCGCCATCCAGGAGCGTCCGATCGTGGTGCGTGCCATGTTCTTCGCCGCCAGCGCCATCAGGGCCACGACGATCAGGGTGAACAGGTACTTGCTGCGCGGCGACGTCAGCGGGTAGCCGAACACCTGGAGTTGCTGGGTGCTGATGACTCCCGACGAGCTGAAATTCGAGAACCAGCCCACCTTGGTCAGCAACCAGACGATGAAGAACTGCGCCGCCAGCGTGGCCACGGCGAGGTAGAAGCCCTTGATGCGCAGGCTGGGCAACCCGAACACGATGCCTACGGCCGCAGCGCACAGCCCGGCGAGCGCGAAAGCCACCAGCATCGGCATGCCTTCGATGCGCAGGACGAAGTTGTAGGCGGCGAACGCCCCCACCGCCATGAACGCCGCCGATCCGAGCGAGAGCTGGCCGGCGTACCCGGTGAGGATGTTCAGGCCGATGGCCGCCAGCGCGAAGATCAGTGTCGGGATCAGGATCGCCTGCAGCCAGTACTGGCTGGCGACGAACGGCACCACGGCGAAGAAGAAGACCAGCACCGCCGCCATGACGACGCGGTCCTGGCGGATCGGGAAGATCTGCTGATCTTCCGCGTAGGTGGCCTTGAGTTGACCGGCTTCTCGGTACAGCATGGGGCGTCAGGCGTGGGGAATTCGAAGGATGGGGGGCAGCTCAGACACGGTCGATATGCTTCTCGCCGAACAGGCCTTCGGGGCGGACGAGCAGGAACAGCAGTGCCATCACGTACGGGAACCAGCCCTCGATGCCCCCGCCCACGAACGGACCGAGGTAGACCTCGCCGAGCTTCTCGGCGGCACCGATGATCAGACCGCCGACGATGGCCCCCGGGATCGACTCGAAGCCGCCGATGATGAGCACCGGCAGCGCCTTGAGTGCCGTGAAGGTCAGTGCGAACTGGACCCCGGCGCGCGCACCCCAGAGCATGCCCGCCACCAGCGCGACAAACCCGGCGACGGCCCAGACGATCGCCCAGATGTGCTGCAGCGGGATGCCGATGGACAGCGCCGCCTGGTGGTCGTCGGCCACGGCGCGCAGCGCGCGGCCGATGCGGGTCTTCTGGAAGAACACTGCCAGCACGGCCACCAGCGCGCCGGCCACCACGGCGGCGAAGACGTCGAACTGGCTGATCGACATGCCGGTGCGATCGGCCAGCCACTGCATGGGCAGGTCCTGGATGCCGATCTCCAGACCGTGCGGCTGGGCGCCCCACAGGCCCTGGGCCAGACCCTCGATCAGGAACGCCAGTCCGATGGTGGCCATGAACAGCGAGATCGGCGGCTGGTTGACCAGCTTGCGCAGCACGATGCGCTCGGTGAGGATGCCCAGCAGGATCATCACCGCCAGCGTGATCGCCATCGCCAGCCAGAAGTTGACTCCCATCTCCAGCAGGCTGACGAAGGTCAGCGCGGCGAAGAACACCATCGCGCCCTGCGCGAAGTTGAACACTCCGGAGGCCTTGTAGATCAGCACGAAGCCCAGTGCCACCAGGGAGTACATCACTCCCGAGAGCAGACCACCGACCAGGACCTCGAAGAAGAACTGCATGAGTGGCCCTCGCGCCTCGTCAGTGGGCGGTGCCCAGGTAGGCCCGGATCACGACCGGGTCGGTGCGCACCTCGTCGGGCGTGCCCTCGGCGATCTTCTGGCCGTGGTCGAGCACGACGACGAAGTCTGAAAGGTCCATCACCACGCCCATGTCGTGCTCGATCAGCAGGATGGTCGTGCCGAGCTGGTCGTTGACGTCGAGGATAAAGCGCGACATGTCCTGCTTCTCCTCGACGTTCATGCCCGCCATCGGCTCGTCGAGCAGCAGCAGCGTCGGCTCCGCCGCCAGCGCGCGCCCCAGCTCGACGCGCTTCTGCAGCCCGTAGGGCAGCCGCCCCACCGGTGTCTTGCGGATGTGCTCGATCTCGAGGAAGTCGATGATCTCCTCCACCTTGAGGCGGTGCTCGATCTCCTCCTTCTGCGCCCGGCCCCAGTACAGCGCCTGCTGCAGCAGGTTGCACTTCATCTTCAGGTTGCGCCCGGTCATCAGGTTGTCGAGCACCGTCATGCCCTTGAACAGCGCGATGTTCTGGAAGGTGCGGGCGATGCCCTGCGCGGCCGTGTCGTGCGGCCGCATGCGCTGGCGCGTCTGACCGCGGAAGGTGATGCTGCCTTCCTGGGGGTGGTAGACGCCGTTGATGACGTTGAGCATCGAGCTCTTGCCGGCACCGTTGGGTCCGATGATGGACGAGATCTCGCCCTTGTGGATGCGAAAGCTCACCGAGGTGAGCGCCTTGACGCCGCCGAAGTGCAGGCTGACGTTCTCCACCCCCAGGAAGGGCTCGTCGTGTCCGCCCGCGTCCTGCGCGCGCCGGCGCATGGCGCCCAGCGCGGCCACCGCCTGGTCCCGCGTGTCGAAGATGTTGGCCCGGAACGTGTTCGGCCCGGCGCGGCCGCGGATCGCCTCGCGTGTCGCGGTACTGGCGCCGACCCGCACCGTGCCCAGGCTGTGCGCGGTGTTGGTCTGCTTGCCGCGCGCGGCGAAGCGGTCCCACACCTCGGCGGCGATCACGCAGTCGCCGTAGTTGACCAGGAAGTACCAGCGCCGGCTGCTCTGCTCGAGGCGGGCGTCGATCTCGTCGTAGAACGCATCGACCTGGGCCGCTTCCGACAGGTTCAGGCCGGTGAAGTCCACCTCCATCGCCTCGAGGGCGTCGTGGAAGACGATGCGTTCGCCGAAGCTGCGCGCGTTCATGCGGCTTTCCTTGCCGCTGCGGCCGGGAAGGTCTTCACGTCGCGGATCACGATGTCGGCGCTGACCGTTCCGGTGCGGCCATCCTCGAACTTGACCTGCGTCTCGATGAACTGCGAGGCCTTGCCGCCGTAGAGTGCATCGATCAGCACGGCGTACTTCTGCGAGATGAAGCCGCGGCGCACCTTGCGCGTGCGCGTGAGTTCGTCGTCGTCCGGATCGAGTTCCTTGTGCAGGATGAGGAAGCGATGCACCTGGGTCTGCGCCACCATGGCGTCCTCGGCCAGCTCGGCGTTGACCTTCTCGACGCAGTCCCGGATCAACTCGTAGACCTCGGGCTTCTGGGCCAGATCGGTGTAGCCGGAATACGGCAGCCCGCGTCGCTCGGCCCAGTTGCCCACCGCGCTGACGTCGATGTTGATGAAGGTGCAGACCTGGTCCCGGTCATGACCAAAGGCCACCGCTTCCTTGATGTACTGGAAGAACTTGAGCTTGTTCTCGATGTAGTTGGGGGCGAACATCGCGCCGCCGGCGAGCTTGCCGACGTCCTTGGCGCGGTCGATGATCTTCAGCTGGCCGCCGGCATCGAAGAAGCCGGCATCACCGGTGTGGAAGTAGCCTTCGGCGTCGATCACCTCGGCGGTCGCCTCGGGGCGCCGGTAGTATTCCTTGAGCATCGCCGGGCTGCGCACCAGCACCTCGCCACTGTCGGCAATCCTGACCTCCACGCCGGGTGCCGGGATGCCCACTGCGTCGAGCTTGATCTGGCCGTCGGGCTGCAGGCAGACGTAGGCGCAGGTTTCGGTCGAGCCGTAGAGCTGCTTGAGGTTGATGCCGATCGAGCGATAGAAGCGGAACAGGTCCGGCCCGATGGCGGCACCGGCGGTGTACGCCACGCGGATGCGGCTCATGCCGAGCACGTTGCGCAGCGGTCCGTAGACCAGGAGGTTGCCTGCGGCGTAGAGCAGTCGATCGGTCGTGCCCACCGGCTTGCCGTCCAGGATCTCGGCGCCGCAGCGCCGCGCCACACCCATGAAGTACTGGAACATCCGCCGCTTCAGGTAGCAGGCGTCCTCCATCCGGATCATCACCTGGGTCAGCAGGTTCTCGAACACCCGTGGCGGCGCGAAATAGTAGGTCGGGCCGATCTCGCGCATGTCGGTCAGCACGGTGTCGCCCGATTCGGGGCAGTTGATGGTGAAGCCGGCCACCAGGGCCTGCGCGTACGAGAACAGGTTGTCGCCCACCCATGCCATCGGCAGGTAGGACAGGATTTCCTCGTCGGCGGTCAGCCTGTCGAAACCCACCCCGCCGCGCGCCGCCGACATCAGCGCGCGATGCGTGATGCACACGCCCTTGGGCTTGCCGGTGGTGCCCGAGGTGTAGAGCATGATCGCCACGTCGTCTGCGCTGCCGCGGGCGATGTGTTCGTCGATGAACTCGGGCTGCGTGCGGTTGCGCGCCTCGCCCATGGCCTGCACCTCGTCCAGGCTCTGCACGAAGGTCTGGGTGTAGTGGCGCATCCCGCGCGGATCGTCGTAGAGGATGTGCTCGAGTTGCGGACACTGCTCCTTGATCTCGAGCAGCTTGTCCACCTGCTCCTGGTCCTCGACGATCGCGTAGCGGATGTGCGCGTCGTTGAGCACGAACTGCATCTCGACGGCCACTGCATCCTGGTACATCGGCACCGGCACGCCGCCGAGCATCTGGGCCGCGGCCATCGCGCCGTAGAGCCGGGGGCGGTTGTCGCCGATGATCGCCAGGTTGTCGCCGCGCTGAAAGCCGATCTCGGCCAGCCCGCTGGCCATGGCCCGTATCACCTGGGCTGACCTGGACCAGGGCCACGTCTGCCAGATGCCCAGGTACTTCTCGCGCACGGCGGGATGGCCCGGCCGCACCGCAGCGTGATGCATCAGCAGGCGGGGGAAGGTGTCGGCCCCGTCCATCGTGCTGCTAGCCGGCATGCGCGCGCTCCAGCCCGGGCGACCTCGAGCGGCTTCGGCAGCGTGCGACGCGGCCTGGCGCGCTGACTTCCCCCGATCTCGGCCCGGCGCACCGGGCCGCAATCCGGACGCTCGCCCGCTGCGTCGACCGTGCAGAACCCATCGAGTGCGACTCGGTGTGTGACTCGATCGGCATTGCCGCGGCGGGTGGGCGCGCGGCGGTGGTTGGGTGCAGCCGTTGTGGGGTCGTTGACATTGCTCAGGGACTCTCGTCAGGCCGGCCTCGATTGGGAAATCATTTTGCGGGCGAGTTTGACGCCAAGTTGTCGTTGTGCCGACAATCCTAGGGTACTGCCCAACAGGCTTTTCCCTCATGAAACCGGCTCGTGCCGAAACCGGCACCGCACTGCTGGCACGGTCACGGCCGCCGACGGCCGCGGAACTGGAAGGCATCCCGTGGCTCGGTCTGCTGCTCGGCGAGGAGCGCGCGCGCGCGCTGGCCGACCTGCGGGTGGTGCAGGCCCGGGCCGGCGAACTGATCTGCCGCGTGGGCCGTCCGGCCAGCTACTGGCTGGGCGTGGTGGATGGGCTGCTGAAGATGAGCAACGACAGCGTGCAGGGGGTGCCGATGACCTTCACCGGCATCCCGCCGGGTGGATGGTTCGGCGAGGGCACCGTGCTCAAGCACGAGGCCTACCGCTACAACATCGAGGCCTTGCGCACGAGCCTGGTGGCAGGCCTGTCGGTGGCCACCTTCGACTGGCTGCTGGGTCGCAGCATCGGCTTCAACCGATTCGTGATGAACCAGCTCAACGAACGGCTGGGCCAGTTCATCGGAGCGCGCGAGATCGACCGCCTGAGCCAACCCGACCTGCGCGTGGCACGCAGCCTGGGCGCGCTGTTCCACCCGGTGCTGTACCCAGGCGTCGGGCGCCTGCTGCGCATCACCCAGCAGGAGCTGGGCTATCTGGTGGGCCTGTCGCGCCAGCGCGTCAACGTGGCGCTGCGTTCATTGCAGGCCGACGGCGCGATCCGCGTCGAATACGGCGGCGTTCGCGTGCTCGACCTGGACGCGCTGCGCGCGTACCGGCCGCGCAGCCCGTGACTGCCCCCGGGGCCGGGCCGAGCGCAGCCCGCCCGCCGCAGGGGGGTTCAGGCAGGCTTGGGGCGGTCCGGCGTGTGCTCGGGAGCGCTTCGATCGGCCGGTCGCGGGCCGATGCGGCGTCGTCGACGGGCTCGGCCGCCGCAGCACGCACGCACGCGCGCCGACCTTCGGGTCAAACGTTC
>JBBIPS010000022.1:0-18566 GCA_037442725.1 Burkholderiales bacterium
GTCCTGGCGTGGCTGCTGGCGACACCTGTTGCGCCTGCGGGCCTGGTCGAGGTGATCGTCGCGGCCAAGCCGTCGATCGTCGCGGTGGGCACCTTCAACGAATTGAACAGCCCGCGCTTCGGGTTTCGCGGCACCGGATTTGTCGTGAGCAATGGTAAGCGCGTGGTTACAAATGCGCACGTGCTCCCCGGCCCGCAGGATCCGGCTGCCGGGGCGCGCCTGATGATCCTGCTGCCGCGCGGGCCGGACGGCCCGGAGACGCGCGCCGCCACGGTCGCGTCGCTGGACCCGGTGCATGACCTCGCGCTGCTCGAGATTGAAGGCGCCGCGCTGCCACCGCTGGCGCTGGCGCCGGCGGGCGTGATCCGCGAGGGGTTGCCGGTGGCCCTGATCGGCTTTCCGCTCGGCACCGGGCTCGGGTTCACGCCGGTGACGCACCGCGGCATCGTCTCGGCGATCACTGCCATCGCGCTGCCGTCGCCGTCGTCGCGCCAGCTCGATGCCAAGACGGCGTCGCGCCTGCGCCAGGGTTCGTTCGACGTCTACCAGCTCGACGCCACGGCCTACCCGGGCAACAGCGGCAGCCCGGTGATCGACGTCGATAGCGGCAGCGTGGTCGGGGTCGTCAACATGGTTCTCGTCAAGGGCACCAAGGAGTCGGCATTGACCCATCCGTCCGGCATCAGCTACGCGGTGCCGGTGCGCTACGTCGACGAGCTGATCAGCGGCCGCTGAAATCCGGGTCATCCCGCCGGCGCGTGCTACCTCGGTTTGCGTTTGGTAACGAGTCGCGCGGGTCGACTCGGTAACATTGCACACTTCCACGGTGGCCAAGCCATGGACAAGGCTCGCATGCCGTGCTCCGTCCTGCGGCGCGAAGGCGCCGTGCTGGCGAGCAACCACGTCGGCGGATCGCATGCCGGCGTCCATTGCTCAGTTTCGTCGCGATCAATCCCCCGGGCACGCCAATGACCAGACCCAGCCGATCGATATTGCGCAGAACCCTGCACCAGTCGGCGCGCACCGCGCTGCGCATGATGCCGCGTCCGGCGCGCTTTGCGCTGTATCGATCGATGATCGATTGCGACGCGTCGCCGGACCGGCGGCTCGAACTCAAGATCGCCGAGACCGTCGACGAGCTCGAGGCCTGTTTCAAGCTGCTGCACGACGCGTACGTCGCGTCGGGCTTCATGCGGCCCGACCCCTCGGGCATGCGTGTGACGATGTACCACGCATTGCCGACGACGACGACCTTGTGCGCCAAGTATGCCGGCCGCGTGGTCGGTACGATCACGATCATCCGCGAAGGCAGCTTCGGCTTCCCGATGCAATCGGCGTTCGATCTGGCGGGCGTGCGTGCCAAGGGCGGCAATATCGCCGAGATATCGGCATTGGCCGTGCACCCGGATTTCCGCGCCACCGGCGGCAACATCCTGTTCCCGCTGATGAAGTTCATGTACGAGTACTGCGTCGGCTATTTCGATACTCGTCATCTTGTGATTGCCGTGAATCCGAACCGGATCGAGCTGTACGAATCACTGCTGTTCTTCCGGCGTCTGCAGGACACCATCGTCGATCGCTATGATTTCGCGAACGGCGCGCCCGCCGTCGGTGCCACGCTCGACCTGCACATCGCGCCGCGGCTGTTCGATCGGGCCTATCACGGCAAGCGCGACCGGAAGAACCTGCACAAGTATTTCCTGCAAACCCATCTGCCAAACATCAGGCATCCAGGACGGCCTTATTTCACGACCAACGACCCGGTGATGACGGCCCCGATGCTGGATCATTTCTTCAATCGCAAGACGAATGTCTTCGAGCGCCTGGACGAGCAGAAGAAACAGGCGTTGCACACGATCTACGACCATGCATCGTTCGCCGCCGTGCTGCCGGCAAGTGACGGCGCTTCGCGCTCTGGTGCCGAGGGCATCGGGGCGCAACGCTATTCGGTCAAGTGCCCCGCGCACCTCGACTCGACGGCGGCCCACCGCAGCCAGAGCTACGACCTCGACGTCACGGAGGTTGCCAGCGACGTCTTCAGGGCGCGCTCGTGCGTGCCGTTGCCGCCCGGCGTGGGTGGCCAGGTCACGATCGACCTGGGCGAGCGTGTGCGCTCGGTCGTGCAGGCCATCGCGCTGCCACGACGCCTGGCCAACTCGGTCGAGTATTGCTTCAAGGTCCAGTCGCCCGATTCCGCCTGGCGCGACTGCGTCAACGCGCTGCAGCGCAGCCAGACCTACGCCGACCTCGCGACGGCCTGAACCCCGCGGCGCCAGGCCGCGTTGCCGCGTCCGCCGCGGCCCATCGCCGACGTCTGCACCCAGGGGCGCGGGCTTGCGTCCGCCCGGCTGAACGCCTCCCGAGCGCCGCGAAGGCGCTCGGCTCGCCACGCGCCTTCACCAACCGTGACTTCGGTCTCGGCACCCCCCCGAAGTCGGGGTTGCGGGCGGCCGATTCGTCTGCCTAAAGTGCACAAACCAACGTAGCGCGTGCCGCGGAAGTTGCCGGCAGTCCCGGTCATCGACTCCCGCAGGCTGCGCCATTGTGGTGGCACTACACAGGGCGGGACTAGAAGATGATACGG
The DNA here is from genome assembly GCA_037442725.1 of Burkholderiales bacterium. Lineage (GTDB taxonomy): Bacteria > Pseudomonadota > Gammaproteobacteria > Burkholderiales > Burkholderiaceae_C > Pseudaquabacterium. The sequence continues at coordinate 2,585 of JBBIPS010000022.1, forward strand.
GTGTTCAACCACTATCTGCATGTCTGGACTCTGAGGCGCAGCCTCTTCGATTTCGGGTTCGCGCTGCTGGCACTGATGGTGGTGCTGGCGGTCCAGGGGGGCAGCCTGCAGTCCTTGCTGCCGGCGGCGGGTCCGCAGGTCTTCTCGCTGGCGGCGGGCATGTTCCTGATCAACACCGCGTCGGGTCTGTATCAGCGCTGTGATCGCCGCTCGTTGCTCGAATCCTGCCTGCGGGCCATGCTGGCATTGACGCTGGCCGTGTTGATGACGGACCAGATCTTCCGCATGCTGCCGATCCAGCTGGAGACGCGCGACGCGGTGCGCGTATCGGCGATGCTGGTGATCGCCGTCGTGATCGTGCGGCGCGTCTGTGTCGGCCATTGGGCCAGAACCTCGCGCGTCGGGTCGCGGGTGTTGATCTTTGGTGCCGGACCGGCAGCGCAGATGGTGGGCGCCACGCTCAAGGGTGCCGATCCGTTGGCGATGGTGGTCGGCTATCTTCCCGGCCCCAACGAGGCCGAGTCCGTCGTCCCGCAAGCCGATCGCCTGACCTCGCAGCAGTCGCTGGCGCAGACGGCCAGGCGGCTCGGCGTCGACGAAATCGTGGTGGCGGTGACCGAGCGCCGGTCCGGCAGCATGCCGCTGCGCGAACTGCTCGACTGCAAGTTGGCCGGGATTCGTGTCTTCGACATCACCACCTACTTCGAACGCATGCTCGGCCAGATCAGGATCGACTTCGTCAACGCCGGCTGGTTGGTCTTCGGCGACGGCTTCAGCCAGGGCGCCTATCGCAGCGCCGTCAAGCGCACTTTCGACATCGCGTGCTCGCTGCTGCTGATCGTGCTGGCCGCGCCGGTCATGATCGTCGCCGCGCTGGCGATCAAGCTCGAAAGCCGCGGTGCCGTCTTCTACCGCCAGGAGCGCGTCGGCGCCAACAACAGCACCTTCAGGGTCATCAAGTTCCGCAGCATGTGTGCCGACGCCGAGCAGGACGGCAAGCCGCGCTGGGCTGCCGCACAGGACGATCGCATCACGCGCGTCGGCCACATCCTCCGCAGGTTGCGCATCGACGAGTTGCCGCAGCTCTTCAACGTGCTCAGGGGCGAGATGAGCCTGGTCGGGCCGCGTCCCGAGCGCCCCTTCTTCGTCGAGCAGTTGACGCAGGAGATCCCGTACTACGCGGTGCGCCACAGCATCAAGCCCGGGGTCACCGGCTGGGCGCAGGTCAGATACCAGTACGGCTCGACGGTCGAGGATTCGCTGGAGAAGCTGCAGTACGATCTTTACTACGTCAAGAACCACACGTTGTTCCTCGACCTGGTGATCCTGTTCGAGACCGTGGGCGTCGTCCTGACCGGGAAGGGTGCACGCTGATCGCTGTTGCCATCGCCGCTGGAATCGGTCGCCACCTCGTCGCCGCTCGCTGAGCGATGAGTGGCAGCGCGTCCGGCTTGGCGGTTATCGGCTACGCGCTGGTCTCGCTGGCCAACCTGGCCTTCGCCGCCTTTCTGATCCGCGCCGGCAGCCTGCGCCGGCCGGTGGATAGCTCCAACGGACTGCTGCTCGCCGCGGTGGTCGCGACGGCAGCCTGGGGACTGGCCGCGCTGGCGCGCGAGCGGGTCGGCTCGCCGCTGCCGCAGTACGCAGCCTCGCTGCTCGACCTGCTGCGCTACGGGTTGTGGTTCGGCTTCGTGCTGCACCTGCTGGAGCCGCCGGCCGAGGGTCGGCCGCACCTGCATGCCGGCCTGCTGCCCGTCGTTGCGCTGCTGCTGCTGGTCTGGGGCGTCGGTGCCAACGCGCTGATTGCGCTGTCGCGCAGTGTCGATCACTCGAGCTCACGTCCGCTGCTGGCCGACTCGCTCGCGCTGGCCGTGTTCGGGCTGCTGCTGCTCGAGCAGTTGTTCCGCAACCAGGGCGACGATTCACGCTGGGGCGCCAAGCCGGTGTGCCTGGCGCTGGGCATCGGCTTCGTCTACGACGTCTACGTCTTCTCGGAAGCGGTGATGTTCGGCCGCTTCGACGAGGATGCGCTGAGCGTGCGCGGCGCCGTCCACGCGCTGGCCACGCCGTTGCTGTTCATCGCCTCGCGCCGCCAGGCGTCGTGGCTGCGCAGCATCCAGGTTTCGCGCACCGCCGCGTTCTACTCGGCCACGCTGCTGCTGATCGGCGCGTACCTGCTGTTCATCGCCGGCGTGGGCTATTACATCCGCTATTTCGGCGGCGACTGGGGTCGTGCGCTGCAGCTCACCGTGCTGTTCGCGGCGTTGCTGTTCCTGGCCGTGCTCGTCTTCTCCGGTGCGTTGCGCGCGCGGCTCAGGGTCTTTCTCGGCAAGAACTTCTTCAGTTACCGCTACGACTATCGGCAGGAGTGGTTGCGCTTCACCGCGATGCTGTCGACCCAGGCCGCACCGCACGAAGTGGGCGTACTGGTCGTGCGTGGCCTGGCGGACATGGTCGAGTGCCCGGGTGGCAGCCTGTGGTCGCGCGCGCTGGGCGAAGCCGAGTACGTGCAGACCGCGCGCTGGAACGCGCCCGCCGCCTCCGAACGCGAGGCCGCGGACTCGGCGTTGTGCCGCTTCATGCTCGCCAGGGAGTGGATCATCGATATCGGCGAGTACCGCTCCAACCCCAGGCGCTACGACTCGTTGCCGCTGCCGCTGTGGCTGGCCACCAGCGCCAGCGCCTGGGTCGTGATACCGCTCATCGTCGGCGCCGAGATGATCGGCTTCGTCGTCCTGGCCAGGCCGCGCACCGCGGTCGAGCTGAACTGGGAGGTGCGCGACCTGCTCAAGACCGCCGCGCGCCAGGCCGCCGGCTTCCTGACCCAGATGCACGCCACCGAGGCGCTGCTCGAGGCGCGCAAGTTCGACGCCTTCAACCGCATGTCGGCCTTCGTCGTGCATGACCTGAAGAACATCATCACGCAGTTGTCGTTGATGCTGAAGAACGCCGAGCGGCTGCGCGACAACCCCGAATTCCAGCAGGACATGCTGCTGACGGTCGAGAGCTCGCTCGACAAGATGCGCCAGATGATGCTGCAGTTGCGCGAGGGCGAGAAGCCCGCCGGCACCGTCTCCGGCGTCGATCTGGCGCCGCTGCTGCAGCGCGTCGAGGCCGGCGCCAGGGCACGCGGTCGTACGCTCGAGGTGCAGATCGTCGACCGCATCGCCACCCGTGGCCACGAGCAGCGGCTCGAGCGCGTCGTCGGCCATGTCGTACAGAACGCCCTCGATGCCACGCCCGCGACGGGACGCGTGTGGGTTCGGCTCGAGCGATCCGGCGGGCGCGCCAAGGTGGTCGTCGGCGACACCGGCCTGGGCATGTCGCCCGAGTTCATCCGCACCCAGCTGTTCAAGCCCTTCAACAGCACCAAACCCAGCGGCATGGGCATCGGCTCGTACGAGAGCTTCCAGTACCTGAAGGAACTCGGCGGCAGCATCGCCGTCGAGAGCGAGGTCGGCAAGGGCTCGATCGTGACACTGCTGATGCCGCTGTTCGACTCGCCCAAGCGATCGGACCTGCAGGCGGCGCAGACCCGATGACCGGGGGCTCGGGGAATTGACGCAGGTCGATGCGCGGCGAAACCGGTGCGCCCGCGCTGGCGAAACCGGCCACATGCCGGGCGTTGGCCACCCGCGCGCCGAAGGCGCTGGCTGGCCACGTTCGGCGGGCGGGTTGGCGAAACAGCGTCTGCGCATGCCGACGCACCCGGTGGGCCACCGACAATCGTGCTGCCATCGAGGCGTGCGCAGCGCGGATCGACGACGATGGCGCAGCCGCCGAGTCGTCGCACCGGTGTCGCGCCGGGACGGCCGGCAGTGCCACTGAACTCGACGAGAGCGCGAATTGCCGGCCGGCTTCGGCTTGCACGCCGGTGGCCGCAGGCTACAGTGGGAGCGCATCGCGACGCATGGCCGTGTCGTGGGGATGCCCTTGATGCCCCGCCCGCCTCAGGTAGGCTACGGATTCGGCTCGAGTCATCGGGGGTGCGCCAGGGTCGTCGATGGGTGCACCGGGGCGGTGTGTCCAGGCAGTGCGTCCGCAGTCGGCTGATGCCTTCGGTCGCTCAACCAGTCAGTCAGGCTCGCACATGACGCAAGGAAAATGACCACGGTCAGTTCATCCACGCTGCTGATCGTCGAGGACGACCTGGCGCTGCAAAAGCAGATCAAGTGGTCGCTCGACCGCTTCGAGTCGGTGACGGCGGCGGACCGCGAGAGCGCGCTGGTCCAGTTCCGCCGCCACCAGCCGGCCGTGGTGACGATGGACCTGGGCCTGCCGCCCGACCCCGACTCGGTCTCCGAGGGCTTCAAGCTGCTCGAGCAACTGCAGGAGATCGACCCCAACGTCAAGGTCATCGTGCTCACCGGCCAGAACGACCAGGCCAACGCGCTGCGCGCGGTCGCGCTGGGCGCCTACGACTTCTTCGCCAAGGGCACGAGCACCGAGCTGCTCGGGCTGACGATCGACCGCGCCTTGCGACTGTTCGAACTGCAGGCGGAGAACCGCCGGCTGCAGGCGCTGCACCAGCCCGATGCGCTGTCGGGGCTGATGACGCGCGACGCCGAGATGCTGCGCATCTGCCGCACCATCGAGAAGGTGGCCGGCAGCGATGCCACCGTGCTGCTGCTGGGCGAGAGCGGCACCGGCAAGGAGGTGCTCGCGCAGGGGCTGCACCAGGCGTCCAGGCGCACCGGCAGGTTCGTCGCCATCAACTGCGCGGCGATCCCCGAAACGCTGCTCGAGAGCGAGCTGTTCGGCTACGAGAAGGGCGCCTTCACCGGCGCGGCCAGGACGACCGTCGGCAAGATCGAGACCGCCAACGGCGGCACGCTGATGCTCGACGAAATCGGCGACCTGCCGCATCCGCTGCAGGCCAAGCTGCTGCGCTTCCTGCAGGAGCGAACCATCGAGCGCCTCGGCGGCCGGCAGGAGATCGCCGTCGACGTGCGCGTGGTCTGTGCCACGCACCAGGACCTGAAGGCCCTGATCAAGGAGCAGCAGTTCCGCGAGGACCTCTACTACCGCCTGGCCGAGATCGTCATCGACATCCCGCCGCTGCGCGCGCGCCACGGCGACGCGGTGCTGCTGGCCAACGCCTTCCTGCGCAGGTTCACGCAGGACCAGCGGCGCGGTGCGATGGCCTTCGCCGACGATGCGCTGCGTGCCATCGAGCAGCACGCCTGGCCGGGCAACGTGCGCGAGCTGCTCAATGCGGTCAAGCGGGCGTCGATCATGGCCGAGTCGGGGCGGGTGACGGCGCAGGACATCGGCTTGGCGGCGCCGGCGGCCCGCCCGGGCGTCAACGATTGCGGCGACCTGGATCTGCGTGCGGTGCGCGAGGCGGCCGAGCGACAGGCCATACTTGCGGCGCTGAGTCGCAGCGATGGCAACATCGCCAAGGCGGCCGAGATGCTGGGCGTCAGCCGCCCTACGCTGTACGACTTGATGAACCGGCTCGCCATCAAGCAGCGTGCCGAACCGGCATAGGTGGGAGCAACCGTGAAGCCCTGGTACCGAAATCTCGCGGCGATTGCCGTGGCCTCGAGCATGGGCCTTGCTGGCTGTGGCGGGCAGAGTGAACAGGAGCTGCTGGCTTCAGCGAAGACCTATCTCGCGAAGAAGGACGAGAAAGCAGCGATCATCCAGCTCAAGACGGCGCTGCAGAAGAACCCGCAATCGGGTGAAGCACGCTTTCTCCTGGGCGAGGCGCTGCTGAAGAGCGGCGACGCGGCGGGGGCCGCGGCGGAGTTGGAACGGGCGCACGACCTGAAGCACGGTGACGATCAGGTGCTGCCATTGCTTGCCCACGCGCTCTTGGCCACCGGACAAGGCAAGAAAGTCGTGGACCGCTACGCTGACGTCACGCTCGCCGACCCCAAAGCCGCTGCTACCCTGAAAGCGACCTTGGCCGCGGCGTACGCCGCACAGGGCAATATCGACGGCAGTTCGGCGGCTGTCGAAGCCGCGTTGAAGTCTGATCCCAGGAACGTCGCTGCGCGCCTGCTTCGGCTCCGCCTGACGGCTGGGCGTGGTGCTTTCGAAGAGGCCATCGCGAGTGTGAACTCCCTCGTTGCGGAATATCCGAAGGACGCGGAGATCTGGATACTCCAGGGCGAGTTGCTGTGGGTCGCCAGGTCCGACTTCGACGGTGCGATGAAGGCCTTCCGCCAAGCCCTTGCCATCGACGCCGGCCAGATGCGGGCGCATACCGGGCTGATTCAGCTCCTGGTGCAGAAGAACGACCTCGCTGGTTTCAAGGCACAGGTCGCAGTGCTGAGCAAGGCGATGCCTGACAGCTTTGCCGCGCGCTTCTACACGGTGCAGTTGGCATTGGCCGAGAGTGACCTCAAGGCGGCACGGGAGGGTGCGCAGCAGTTGCTGAAGATCACGCCTACGTATGCGCCGGTACTGCAGCTTGCCGGAACGATCGAGTTGCAGAGCAATGCGCTGACGTTGGCGCAGAACCATCTGACGCAGGCGGTTCAGGCGGCGCCCAACGTACCGGTCGCGCGTCGTATGCTTGCGGAAGCGCAGTTGCGTTCGGGCCAGCCTGCCAAGACCCTGGCCACGTTGCGGCCGCTGCTCGACCAAGCAAGACCAGGAGCCGACGTGCTGGGGCTTGCGGCCGCGGCCCACCTGCAGGACGGCGACCTGGCAAAGGCCGAGACCTATTACGCGCTGGCGGCGAAGGCGGACCCAACCGATCCCAAGGCGCGCGTGGCGCTGGCGTTGACGCAGGTTGCCAAGGGCAACACGGAGATTGGATTCACTCAACTCGAATCGCTGGCATCGACAGACAAGGCGACCTACGCCGATCTGGCGCTGATCAGTGCACGAATTCGCCGCAACGACCTGGACGCGGCGCTGAAGGCCGTCGACCGGCTGCAGGGCAAGCTCACCGACAAGCCGCTGCCGCACCTCCTGCGCGGCAGGATCCTGGTGATGCGCAAGGACCTCGTCGGCGCTAGGGCGAGTCTTGAAAGGGCCTTGGTGCTCGATGCCGCGTACTTTCCTGCAATGGTCGACCTGGCAGGGATCGATGTCGCGGAAGGGAAGTCTCAAGACGCCCTCAAGCGCTTCGAGGCGTTGCTGGCGCGTGATCCGAAGAACCATCTGGCGCTGCTGGCCGTGGCTGATCTTCGACAACGCAACGGGGTCAAGCCGGAAGAGGTCGGTACGCTGCTGACCGACGCGGTCCGGTTCAATCCCGCAGAGGCTGCCCCGCGTCTGGCGCTCGTCGACCATTACCTCGCCATGCGCAATTCCAAGGTCGCCCTCGCGACCGCACAGGATGCCGTGGCGGCGATGCCGGACAACCTGCAAGTCCTCGACGCGCTCGGCCGTGCTCAACTGGCGGCCGGTGACACTCAGCAGGCCATCAGCACTTTCAGGAAGCTCGCTGTGGCGCAGCCCACCTTGCCGCAGCCGTTTCTGCGTCTGGCGGACGCTTACATCATCCGGCAGGATTTCGCAGGCGCCACGCAGAGCTTGCGACGGGCACTGGACGTGACGCCGAACCTGCTCGCAGCGCAGAGCGGCCTGGTGCGGATCGCACTGGCGACCAGGCGCGTCGACGACGCTGTCCAGGTCGCGCGGACGGTGCAGCGGCAGCGGCCGACCGAGCCGGTGGGCTACGTGATCGAAGGCCAGATCCACGCCAGCCAGCGTGCCTGGGGTCCCGCAGTTGCCGCGTACCGATCGGCCCTGGAGCGCGATCGGTCCACCGACGGTGCAATCCGTCTGCACGCCCTGTACTCGTTGGCCGGTCGCACGGCGGACGCCGAGCAGTTCGCTGCGGACTGGCTGAAGGCGCAGCCTCGCGATGCCAGGTTCCTGTTCCACCTGGGCTCGATCGCCGTGGATCGGAAGGACTACGCTCGTGCCGAGGCGCGTTACCGGCAGGTGCTGGCGGTGCAGCCTGACCATGCGATCGCATCGAACAACGTCGCGTGGATGTTGGTGCAGCAAGGCAAGCCCGGCGCACTCACCTTCGCCGAGCGCGCCAATCAGTTGCAGCCCGACCAGCCCGTCATCCTCGATACCTTGGCTTCGGCGTTGGGGGCCGAGCAACAGTGGGCCAAGGCAGTCGAATGGCAGCGCAAGGCTGTCGCGCTGGCGCCGAACGCGCCGGGGTACAGGCTGAACCTTGCCAAGCTCCTGATCAAGGCAGGCGAACGTGCCGGCGCGCGAGTCGAACTGGACAAGCTGGCGGCGCTCGGTGACAAGTTCGCCGCCCAGTCGGAAGTCGCGGCCCTGATGAAGTCGCCGTGAACCGCGGCAAGACGCGCGGTGCCGGTTGATACCAAGTCGCGTTCAATAATTTAGATATGATTGCGTTCCACGGACTTCAAGGAGCCGTGGATGAAGAGTCTGATCGTCGGTGACAAGCCCACCGTGCACCGTCTGGCAGAGAGGCTCAAGACGGCCGCAAGCCTTGCCGAGTACCAGCGAATTCAGTGCGTGTTGATCCGCGCCACGCTCGGCAGCTCGGCGGCGCAGATTGCGCAGTTGCTCGGCTGGTCGACTGCGACGGTGCATGTGATGCACTCACGCTGGGCCAAGGAAGGCGAAGCGATCTTCGAAGTGGGTGGTCGCGGCGGAAGGCACCACCAGCACCTCACGCAGAAGCAGGAGTCGGCCTTGCTGGCGCCGTTCGTCGAGCGCGCCCAAGCCGGCGGCATGCTGACCGTGGCAGAGATCCGGCAGGCCTATCGGGAGCGCACCGGCAAGGCCGTGGCGCGCTCAACGGTGTATCGGCTGCTGCAGCGCCACGGCTGGCGCAAGGTCGTGCCGCGGCCCAGGCATCCGAAGACAGACGTCGCGGCGCAGGCCGCCTTTAAAAAAACTTCGCCGCGCGGTACGCCAAGAGGTCTCGCGCCAGGCTGAGCAGGGACGGCGGGTGCGGCTGATGTTCCAGGACGAAGGCCGCTTCGGGCTGCTGGGCACACCGCGGCGGTGCTGGGCGCCAAGGGGTATGCGCCCGGTGGTCGGCGCGCGACTGGAGCGAAAGTACCTCTACGCCTTCAGTGCCGTCAGTCCGCACGACGGCGTGCTGGACAGCCTGGTGCTGCCCTGGGTCAACGCCCAGACGATGTCGATGTTCCTGAGCGAGCTCGCCCAGCGTCACGCCGACGAGTTCGTCTTCATGGTCATGGACCAGGCGGGTTGGCACCTCGCAGGCGAGCTCGAAGTGCCGATGAACATGCGGCTGATGTTCCTGCCGCCCTACAGCCCGGAGCTCAACCCGGCCGAGCACCTGTGGGAGGCGCTGCGCGAGGACTGCTTCGCCAACCACGTATTCGCCAACCTTGAGGCGGTCGAACGGGCAGTGACCGCCGGCATCGTCGTCCTCGAAGCAGATCCGGTTCGCATCCAGTCAATGACAGGATTCAAATGGATCACTTCTATATCATTGAACGCGACTTAGTATGAGTCAGAAATACAGCGAGCCCAACAGCTGCACCACCTGGCGATATGGCAGGTTGCCGTACTCGGTGGACGCACTGCCTGACGCCTGTTGCCACTGCAACGCGGCGTCGAATCGCCTCCAGTGATAGCGCAGTTCGGCCCAATACAGTCGGCTGCTATCGATCGCGTTGATGCGCACGAAGCCTGTCAGGTCAAGCTGCTTCAGACCCAGCCCCTTCTGGCTCGCATACACGAGCCATGCGCGCCGTGCCCCGAGTTCCTGGCTAGGCTGCGTGAGCGCCGCGAAGCGCTGATACGCAGCCGGGCCCTGATTCAACAGAGTGTTCCAGCCTGCGCGGTCGAGGCCGGCACCGTTGTACTCGGCCTCCACGGTCAATGCCAGTGCAGACGGCAGGGTGTAGGTGAGTCCCAACGCAGCCTGCTGAGTCCGTGTCGGCGCGGCGCCGGAACCCGCGATCTGATCCTTCAGGCCCAGTGTCTTGCCCGATGACCACTCGGCATACGCGACGACCGAGTCCGCCGCCAGGGCGGTCATGCCCAGGCCGATCTTCGGGGCGACGCCGCGCTCGAACAACACCGAGCCCTGGCCGCTGATCCGATCCGAAACCCGCGTGTCGACGGCCAGCACGGCGCGGTGCCGAGCGTTCGTGGCCCCGAGGTCGAGCGAGCCAGCGCGTTGATCCGGACCCGAGGCGAGCTTGGGCACCAAGACCACGGACGCGCCCCCACCCGACCAGAGTTGCCCAAGCCGCAACATGACAGTGCCCATGCGCATCTCGCGCAAGGCCACGGGATCTGCAGTCGTGATGGTGCGCAGGGCGCCGGCGCGAAAGTGATCGGTGGGGTTGTAGCCGAACGCAGGTCCCTGCCTCAGGTTGATGCGCCCGAGGTCGAGGGTCGTCGAGCCACCCGGCGCCTGCCATGCCAGGTAGGCCTCGCGCGCGCTGTTGCTCGTCGACCCCTGACCGAACGGTGCCGGATGGGTGTCGTCGACCCGGTCCGACAGCGCCAGGCGCCAAGCTTCGGTCAGCCGCGTCGAATAGCGCAGGTCGATCGAGACGCGGCGGCCGTCCTGCGTCGACGCATCGTTGCGCTGGTCGACGCGGCCGACGCTGACCTCCAAGGCGACGCGCAGGGGTGTCTGTCCGGCTGGTTCCGCAGCTGATTCGGATTGCAGGGTCAGGGCATCTGCATCGTCGCTGCGCGCCGGTGTCGTCAGGCAAACACCGAGGACGGACAATGAACCGAGGACCAATCGCGTCACACGAGGCATGAGTTCACTCCGCGGTGAAGCGGGGCAGGAAGTCGCGCTGGAACCACGCGATCGGTGCGTTGCGAGCCGCGTATCCGGTCAGTCTGACGATCGTCACGGACTGCGGGTCCAGGCCGTCGATGATGACGGTCTCCGTCGGGCGTTCCACGTCGAGTTGGGTCTGGAACCTGCGATAGTAAGCGGTCTTGAGCAGGCGCCCCGATTCGGCGAAGAAGCGCGCCTTCAGCGGCGCATGGCTGCTGGAGTCGACCCACAGGTCGATCGCGCCGTACGTGGCATCGGCATTGGCAGCAGCAAGCTGGAGCTTGAGCGCACGGCGACTGTGTCGCTCGCCGTCCTGGATGGTTTCTTCGGCCGCCAGCGCGGCACGGTAGTCGCGGGCAAAGTTGACCGTGACCACGTCGCCGTTGGACGCCTGTCCCAACAGGCGCTGCTGCGGCGAGATGCGTACCGACGCCTTGGTCCCGGGATCGAAGAACCACAGGTCGTTGCCGTTCTTCAACATCACCTTGCCGGCGTCGCGCACGGGCTGGACAAAGCGAAGCAGGCTGGCGAACTGGCCGCTGCCCTCCAGTATCCTGGCGTAGCTGACCATTGTCGTGGTGTTGACCTGGGCGCCCTTCTCGAATTCCGTGAGCGTCACGGTGACCCGGAACGGTTGGCTCGGATTGCGGATGGCGTCGCTGGCGGCCAGCACCGCCTGCGGATCGGGTGCGGCCAACGCCGCGAGCCCCGGCAGGCAACTCATCGCCGCCACCGTTCGCGCCAGGACTTGCCGGCGTGTCGCAGGGCCTGGCCTGGCGAGTTCGGGAACGACGGCCTCAGGCATGACGCAAGGCCTCCACCGTCTTCAGGTTCGCCGCCCTCCACGCCGGCCACCACGCGGAAGCGGTTGCGATCACGATCAGGCCCAGAGTCGTGCCGATGGCGGTTGCGGGCTCGCCCAGCACGCGCAATTGCAGTGGCAGGCGCTCCGAGCTGCCGGGCGGCAGCCAGGTCAGTCCCGAGTGGTTGACCAGTGCACCGAGCGCCAGTGCTGCGACGATCCCCGCAAGCGCACCCAGGCACCCGAGCATGAACCCCTCCAGGACGAACAGGCGACGAATTCCACCCCGCCGCACGCCGATGGCGCGCAGCGTTCCGATCTCGACCGTTCGCTCGACCACCGCGGTATTCATCGTGTTGCCGACCGTGAACAGGACGATGCCACCAATCAGCACGACGACGAAGTGGAAAATGAATTCGAACAGTCGCTCGCTCTGCACATAGAACGGGTTCAACTCGCGGAAATCCCGTACGACCAGTGGTTGTCCCTCGCGGTGGGCGTCGACGATCTGCTGCAGCCGCGCTGACGCCGTCGCCACGTCGGCAGACCTGTTGAGCAACACCATGATGGCGGTGACTCTTGGCGCAGCGCGTCCGAAGACCAGCTGCTGCGCCTGTGCCAGGTGCAGGATCACCGAGATTTCGTCGAGTTCCTTGAAGCCCTGATCCTCGGCGGCGACGACGTTCAGCGCTGCGACGTTGGGAGCCCCGCGCGAGCTGCTGGAGAGCAGCTCGATGCGCACGCCGCCCGGGCTTGCCGCCCCGGTCGTGGCCGAATGTTCGATCTGTGCCAGTGTTGCGATGTCTGACGGCATGGCGCGCGCCCTGGCGGCGGGCGCGGCGCGACTCACCGCTTCGGGCCTTGGGCAATTCTGCAGGCCCAGTGCTTCGCAAAGCTGCAGGACGCGCGCCACGCCGACGCCCACGATCGCCGCGTCCGGTGGGGTCGCCACGAGCGGAAATCCCGGACGAACGATGGGGACCGACATCTCGTTCCACTGCCGCATGCGATCCACGTCCTGCGCGACGTATCCCGTGCCGATCACCGTGCGGGATATCCCGGCGTCGAAATTGCCCGCGAGGCCGCCGAACCGCAACATCGGCGTCACCACGGCGACCATCGGGGCGAGCGTCGCATCGTCGCGGATCGCGTCGATCAGTGCGGCGTGGTTCGCGATGCCGTATGCGGTGGGATTGCCGCTGCCGTACAGGAAATAGTCCCGGTGCTGCACCTGGAGATGCCCTCCGCTGCGCACATAGGCCGTGAGCATGGTGTGACGCAGGTTGGCATTGAAACCGCCGAAGAGCAGTATCGCCGTCAGTCCGATCGCCAGCGCCGCCAGCGTCGACAACGAGCGACGACGGTTGCGCAGCAGGTTGCGCAGGGCGAGCGACCACTCAGTCATGGTCGTCTGCGGGCGCAACGCCCCCGGACCCGGTGTCGTCGACCCCGACCGAGGCGTCGGCCGCCTTGCGGCGTATCGATCGAACGGCGCCGTCGCGCAGCGTGATCAGGTCGTCGGCCGCGTTCATCAGGGTCGGATCGTGCGACGAGAACAGGAACGAGATGCGATAGAGCTCCTGCATCTGTCGCATCAGTCTGATGATCGCCTCGCCGGTCGTGCTGTCGAGGTTGGCCGTGGGCTCGTCCGCGATCACCAGCCTGGGCTTGCGGGCCAGGGCGCGTGCAATGGCCACGCGCTGGCGCTGGCCGCCCGAGAGTTGTCCCGGCAGATTCCTGGCCCGATCCGCCAACCCGACCGCGTCGAGCAGTCGACCGACGCGCCGGCGCCGCGGCTGCGCCGCCATGCCTGCCAGGATCAGTGGATACTCGATGTTCTCGTACGCCGTCAGCACCGGGATCAGGTTGAAGCTCTGGAAGATGAACCCGATGTTGGCAGCCCTGAAATCGGCCAGTTCGTCATCCGACAGTCGCGCGATCTCCTGGCCGGCAACCTCGACCTCGCCCTTGTCGACATGGTCTATGCATCCCACCAGGTTGAGCAAGGTCGTCTTGCCGCTGCCCGACGGTCCGAGCAACACCGTGAAATGACCGGTCCGGATCAGCAGATCGATGCCGTTGAGTACCGGCACCGTCACCGCATCCATCTGGTATGACTTTTCGACGCGAGCGAGGACGGCCACCGGCTCGAAAGCAGACGACGGGCCGCCCCCGGGTTTGCTAGCCGCCCCCTCGGGGGGCGGACGACGACTGCCGTCGGCCTGGGCGCGCGCCCAAGCAAACGACGGGCCGCTCCCGAGTTTGCTTGCCCCCTCGGGGGGCGGACGACGACTGTCGTCGGCCTGGGGGCGCTCGCTTGCCAAATTCGCTCTCCATCGAACCGTCGTGAAGTCTACTGCAGTGGTAGCGGGTGGAGCCGGTGATGGGCGCGGCAAGCGCCTGTGCCAACTGCTGGAAGGTGGCGCGACACCGGGCGATGGACGCTGACCCCTCCGCACCCGTCAACGAAGCGGTTCCGCGGTGCGCCAATGTGTCGACAATTCTTACAGTCCTTCGCCGATCGGGCGTTGCGCCAGTCGGGTGCGAGAGAAAAATGTCTTTTGAATCAACATGTTGAGTCTCCAGTCGCGACCATGGCACGGCGCTTGCTCTGTCTTGGGTGCGGCGCCGGAAAGCGCCTGTCGCCAACCAGTCTGACAAAGGAACCGAACATGTACCCGAAAAAGTTGCTGTCCGCGGCGCTCATCACAAGCTCGTTGTTCCTGACGGGTGTTGCCAGCGCCGGTATCCAGCTCGTCGATTTCAGCCCGACCGCGACCAATAATGGTAGTGGTGCCATCGGCACAGCGGCAAATTTCTCCGCGGTCGGGTTCCAGTCCGACATGTCGTCCACGTTCACTATTGGTGGCGTCGCTGGAGTTGCGCCGGTAACTGAAACCGGATTCATCAATATCACGAGTTTCCAGAATGCAGTGCCGGCAACTGTAATCTCTGGTGTCAATTCTGATTACACGCTGGGCGCGACTTTCACGCTCACAGGTACTGGGTTGTGGGCAGGTAATATCATTAATCTGAATCCCGTGGGTGCAAGTCTCAACGTGAATTTATATGCAAACGGGGCTCAGAACAATCCGGCCACGGGAACCTTGATCGGTACCGCGTCGCTGGATGCAAGTCAACCGTCGATCGCGTTTGCCGCTGTATTCGGTTCTCTCGCCAATGGTGCTTCTGGTGCGGCGCTTACGAGCCTGACCGCTTCACTCATATTCAACCCTGTCCTTGCGTATACGGGACCGGGAGCTACGGGTGGTTTCTTCCAGGCGCCGTTCCCGCTCATGATCGACTTGGCGATCGGCAATGCCGGTGGCAATACTCTCAATACAACGTATTCCGTTGCCGGGGGGGTTGTGACCATTCTGAATCCGCCGCCTGGGAATGCGAATATGGGGACGGCGAACGTCACGTTCCAGAGCATTCCTGAACCTGGCGCGCTGTCGCTGGTCGGTCTGGCTCTGGTGGGTCTGGGTGTTGTCGGTCGGCGCAAGACGAAGGCGGCTGTCACGGCCTGACCGTAAGTTCCTGGGTCGCCACAAGCGGGGGCATCGGCCCCCGCTTTGCGTTTCGGGGGTCTAATCATCGTCGAGGCTTGCCGACGCATCGTCGCCGGAGATTTCTATCGCCTGCGACGCAGCAACTGCAGCATGAAGTACTCGAGCTTGTTCGTCGCCGAGAGATTGCGCCACAAATCAGAGATATGTTGCCTGACCTGTGACGCAGGTACCGTCCGCTTTTCAGTCTGCAGGAAATAGAAGAAATCGACGAAACTGCTCGAGGTGGCAATGAATCGAGGTTTCAGGCAGTCGCGCGCCAGACCCAGCACGTCGTCGATCCGGAATGCCGCCTGCAACGACTGGTCATAGTCTGAGGTCGTCAACGGTGGTGCCGTCTTCGCCGACTCCGCCACCAGCAGCGCGCGAGTGCGCGGGGATCGAAGCAGGCCGAAGTCGAAAATGTAGAAGCCGCCGTCAGGGCGCAGCAATTCACTGATTCTTTGAAACGTTGCCCCGAGACTTTCCAGATCGGGCAGGTGGTGCAACGCCAGTGTGGTGATGGCAACGTCGATCTTCCGATCACTCAGACTTGGCAGCGTCCGAATATCTTCCTGCAGGATTTCAATATTGGAGATGCCTCGCGCGGTCGCCTTCTCACCCAGGCAATCGAGCATCGGCCTGGAGAGATCGGCGCCGATGAATCTGCAGTCTGGATAGATGGGTGCGAGTTCGAGCAGCAGCGGGCCGGGTCCGCAGGCCAGATCCAGCACCGTGTCGCCCGGTCTGATCATCGCCGAGAGCTGGCGCAGGTGGTGAAACTGCAACGCCGAGAACGGCCCGCCCCATTCGTACGCCTTCACATACGACCTGATCTGGTCCGCGTCCTCCATCGCCTCCGAGTGCTCCAGCACCCTGTGCGGCCGGGCCTTCGCGCGAACC
>JBBIPS010000023.1:0-18069 GCA_037442725.1 Burkholderiales bacterium
CAATGGCGCGCCGCTCCCGGCCTGGCCTGCCGGCGCGCGGGGCGCAGGTCGCCGCGGCCCGGCCTGGCGCTGCACGCAAGGGCCAACGCGATGAAGCTGCAGCAGAACAGCCGCCTGGCGTTGTACAGCCTGCTGGAGTTCGCCGCCGACCCGACGCGCCACATTTCGGCCGCCGAGATCGCACACAAGTACGAGGTTTCGCCGCACCACCTGGCCAAGGTGCTGGCCGAGCTGGCGCGTGCCGGTCTCGTGCAGTCGGTGCGCGGCGTCGGCGGCGGCTACCGTTTTGCCGCCAACGCGCGCCGGCTGACGCTGATGGACGTCGTCTCGCGCTTCGAGGACTTCTCGGCCGGCGCGGCCGGCGCGGCCGACGCGCACGAGCACACGGGCGCCGGGCGCGCGCTGGCGTCGGTGATGTCCGAGATCGACGAGATCGCCAAGGCGACGATGAGCTCGATCACGCTGGCGACGATGCTGGCGATGATCGCGCGCGAAGCCGGCGCCGCAGCCGCGCCAGGCCCAGCCGACGCCGAGCGCAAGCGCGTGGCCACGCGCGGCTGACGCGCCGCACCGGCGCCGTGCCTCGGCGCTCGCACCCGTCGGGTTGCGGTGCGCGTCGAGATCGCTGCGGCCGGGCATGGCGGTGGGCCTGGCTTCGATGCTGCGGTCGCCGCGTCGCCACTACACCGTCATGCCGCTACGCCGCTGCGGCGCCGGGGGCGGCCGTACTCGCGGCAACGCGCCGCTGCAGTCGGGCCCAGCCGGCGTCGATCTCGGCCTGCAACGCCTCTGTGTCCGCCGCCGACAAGCCGTGGTAGCGCCGCTGCAGCGCCAGATAGTCGGCCACCGGCCGCGTGCGCTGCGCGACGTTGAGCGTGTAGCGCTCGCCGTCCTCGACTTCGTAGAGCGGGAAGGCGCCGCACTCGACGGCGCGGCGCGCGGCGGTCAAGGCGCCGTCGTCGGCCAGGCCCCAGCCGTCCAGGCAGGGGATCAGCAGCGTGATCAGCCGCATGCCGCGGATCGATCGGGCCCTGGCGACCTTGCGCTGCAGGTCGGCGAGGTGGCCGACGCTGGCGGTGGCGGCGTAGGGCACGCCGTGCGCGGCCATGATCTCGGTCAGGTTCTTCTTGCGCGAGGTCTTGCCCGCCGGCGTCGATCCGGTGCGGGCGAAGTGCGGCGTCGACGACGACTTCTGCGCGCCGGTGTTCATGTAGCCCTCGTTGTCGAAGCAGAAGTACAGGATGTTCTCGTTGCGCTCGGCGGCCGACGACAGGCACTGCAAGCCGATGTCGTAGGTGCCGCCGTCGCCGGCCAGCACGATGACCTGGGTCTCGTGCCGGCCCTGTGCGTCGAGCGCGCGACGCAGCCCCGAGGCGGCGGCGGCGCTGGCCTCGAGCGTCGGCTGGTAGACGGGGATGCGCAGCGAGCTGAACGGCTGCGCGCCGGCGATGATCGCCATGCACGACGGCGGGATCACCGCCATCGTGTCACGGCCCAGCACGTCCAGGATATGGCGCAAGGTGAGCGGCTCGGCGCAACCCGGGCAGGCGGCGTGGCCCGAGCACAGCAGCCGCTCGTTCGGCGGCGTGGCGGGCAACGTGGCGCCGCCGGCGAGTCCGACGCGTTCATCGGCGATGGCGATGGTTGGCATGTGTTTCACCTGACCCAGATCGATTCGGCCACCGGCGCCGCGGCCAGTGCGTCGCGCACGAAGCCGGCGATCATCCCGGGCGAGACGTTGACGCCGCCCACGCCCGCGAGCAGGCCGTGGATGCGCGGCGCGTCGGGCACGCCGTAGAGCGCGCCGCGCAATTCCTGGTGCAGCACGCCACCGAGGCCGGGCGAATGGTTGCGGTCGAGCACGATGACGTCGTCGACGCCGGCCAGCGCGGCGCGCAGCGCCTGCACCGGCAGCGGCCGGAACAGCCGCAGCTTGACCAGGCCGACCGCCAGACCGGAGTCGCGCATCTCGTCGACGGCTTCGCGTGCACTGCCGCACAGGCTGCCCATGCCGACGACGACGCTGCGCGCGCCGTCGCAGCGGTAGCGCTCGACGATGCCGTGGCTGCGCCCGGTGCAGGCGGCCCAGTCGCGGTCGGCCGCGGCGGCGAGCTCGGGCACGCGACCCATCGCCGCCTCGATGTCCTGCCGGTGGCGGTAGAACATGTCCTGCGAGACGACGTTGCCCCACGACGCGCCCAGCGCCGTGTCCAGCCGCAGCGCGGGCGCGAACGGCGGCAGGTAGGCGTCGACGCATTCCTGCGACGGCACGCACACCGGCTCGAGCGCGTGCGAGACATAGAAGGCGTCGAGGTTGACCAGCGTCGGCAGCAACGCCTGCTCGGCGACGCGGAAGGCCTGTAGCACGGTGTCCAGCGCCTCCTGCGCGCTCTCGACGTAGTACTGGATCCAGCCGGTGTCGCGCTGCGCCAGGCTGTCGGTCTGGTCGGGCCAGAAGGCCCACGGCGAGGCCACCGTGCGGTTGACGTTGGCCATCACGATCGGCGCGCGCGCGCCGCTGGCGTAGTGCAGCAGCTCGTGCATCAGCAGCAGGCCCTGCGACGCGGTGGCGGTGAAGACGCGCACCCCCGCCAGCGAGGCCGGGATGCACGCCGACATCACCGAATGCTCGGACTCGGGGGTGATGATCTCGGCGTCGAAGTGGCCCTCGGCCTGGAAGTCGGTGAGCTTCTCGAGGATCGGCGTCTGCGGCGTGATCGGATAGACCGGCACCACCCTGGGCCGCGCCAGCCGGGCCGCCCAGGCCACGGCGTGGTTGCCGGTCAGCAGCTCGGGCTTGTCGGGGCGGTTCATCTGATTTCCTCGATCATCTTCATCGACCCGGTCGGGCACTCGCGGACGCAGACGCCGCAGCCCTTGCAGTAGTCGGTGAGCACGATGTAGCCGTCGCCCGCGCGCTGCACCGCGAAGTCGGGGCAATAGCTGACGCAGTTATCGCAGTGGATGCAGGTGCCGCACGAGAAGCAGCGCACGGTCTCGGCCAGCGCGGCTTCGATGTCGAGGCCGAGCTGCACCTCGCTGCCTCGCGCCAGCCGCTCGGCCACCGCCAGCCGGTGCTCGGCCGGACGCGGCTGCTGCGGGTGGTAGAACAGGTTGATCGCCGCCAGCGGGACCAGGGCCTCGGGTGCCATTGCCGCGGCATCGGCGCCGGCACCGGGCTCGGCGCGCGAGCGCAGCGCGCGGTCGATCGACAGCGCGGCGCGCTGGCCCATGCCGACCGCCTCGGTGACGAAGCGCGCCATGCTCGCGACGTCGCCGCCGGCCCAGACGCCCTCGGCGCCGGTCGCGCCAGCGGCATCGGCGGCGAGCAGGGCGCCGTCGGCCGCGAGCGCGGAGCCCAGCGGCGCGAGGTCGGGGTCCTGGCCGATCGAGCTGATGAGGGCGTCGGCCTCGAGCGTGAATTCGCTGCCGGGCTGTGGCGTGACCGTGAACTGCCCGCGCTCGGCGCCGGGCTCGAACGAGACGCGAATGCAATCGAGTCGCAGGTTGGGCGCCGCCGGTACGCCGGTCCGGCAGTCGCGCGCCGTCGGGTCCGTCTCGACGACGCCACGAAGCATCGCGCCGTCGACCAGCGTGATGCCTTCCTCGATCGCCTCGATGACTTCCTCGTGCTGCGCCGGCATGCGCTCTTGGCTCTCCAGCGCGAGGATCGTCACTGCATGCCCGGCGCGGCGCGCGCTGCGTGCTGCGTCGAGCGCGGCGCTGCCGCCGCCGATCACGACGACATGCCGACCGAGTGAGGGCGGCGTGCCCGTGCTGGTGCGCGCCAGGTAGTCGGCACCGTCGACGATCCATGGCCGGCGGTAGTCGAGCTGCGGCAGGCGCTTGCGGCGCTGTGCGCCGAGCGCCAGGTAGACGGCGTCGTGGCCCGCGCGCAGTCGCTCGAAGTCCTGCGGCGTGGCCAGGCCGTGGCCGCAGTGCACGTCGACGCCGAGTGCGACGATGCGCGCGATCTCGCCGTCGAGCACGTCGCGCGCCAGCCGGTAGGCCGGGATGCCGTAGCGCATCAGGCCGCCGAGTTCGGGCTGCGACTCGATCAGCGTCACGGCGTAGCCGAGTCGGCGCAGATGGTAGGCTGCCGCGAGCCCCGACGGCCCGCCGCCGACGACGGCGACGCGCTCGCGGCGCTGGCGTGCCGGCGCGTCGAAGCACCAGCCGTTTTTCAGCGCCAGGTCGCCGACGAAGCGCTCGAGCTTGCAGATCGCGAGCGCCTCGTCGTGCCCGGCGCGGTTGCATGCACTCTCGCACGGGTGGTGGCAGATGCGCCCGGCGATCGCCGGGAACGGGTTGTGCCGCGTCAGCGTCTGCCAGGCGGCGCGGAAGTCGCGTGCGCGCGCCTGGCCGATCCACTCGGGGATGTCGCCCTCGACAGGGCAGGCGGCGTGGCATGGCGACGGGGCCTGGATGTGGCGCGGCAGCGCGGCGCGCCAGGTACCGGTCCTGATGGCCTCGGTGCTGCCGCTGGTCCAGGTGGGGCGGATCGGGAGTGCGGCGTTCATGCTGACGCTCCGGGCGCCACTGGCGTCGCGCTGCGGTCGCGGGCCGGCATCGATATCGGGTCGGCGGGTCTCATGCGGCGGCCTGCTGCAGTTGGCTGTCGGCGCAGCGATAGCCCTCGGTGCAGGCGGCGATGTTCTCGTCGTGCAGCTTGGGCGCCTGCTCGACCAGCGTGCGCGTCAGCGTCGCCAGCGTCGGCGCGGCGATGGCGCGGGCGAAGGCACCGAGCAGCACCGAATTGACGATGCGTCCGAGCCCGTTGCGGCGTGCGATGCCCAGGCCGTCGACGGCCAGCACGCGCCGCCCCGGCAAGGTGTGCGCGAACTCGTCGTGGCTGCGCGCCGAGTTGACGACGATCAGCGTTGCGGCATCGGCGCAGGCCAGCAGCCTGCCTTCGAGCAGGCTGGCGTCGAAGCACAGGATGGCGTCGGCGCGCTCGACGTCGCAGCGCACGCGGATCGGCCTGTCGTCCACGCGCAGGTACGAGCTGACCGGCGTGCCGCGGCGCGCGCCGCCGTAGCTGGCGAAGCACTGCACCTGGCGGCCTTCGGCGAAGAACGCCATCGCCAGCAGGTTGCCGGCGGTCTGTGCGCCCTGGCCGCCGCGGCCCTGGATGATGATCTGCTGCAAAGCTTGTCTCCTTGCCGGGCACGCGCTGGGCGGCACCGTCGCGGGGCAGGCGCGACGGCGTGCGTTCGACGGCCCCGGCGGACAATCTAGTCGCTGCATCCGGATTCGTCGAATTGATTGTCAGAATCCGTGCCATTCACGAAACGCATACCGCTGCGTCTCGACCCTTGCCCGAAGCGAACGATGAACTTCCGCCAGCTCGACCTCAACCTGTTGCGCGTGCTGTGTGCGGTCTACCGCAGCGGCTCGGTCACCGTGGCCGCGCGCCAGCTCGCGCTGTCGCAGCCGGCGACGAGCAACGCGCTGGCGCGGCTGCGCCACGTCTTCGACGACGCGCTGTTCGTGCGCGCGCCCGACGGCCTGCACCCGACGCGGCTGGCGCAGCGCATCGCGCCGCAGGTGCTGTCGCATCTGCAGGGTCTCGAGTCGGCGCTGGCCAGTGTCGACAGCTTCGACGCCGCCAGCGGCGAAGTGCACTGGCGGCTGTCGCTGTCGGACCTGGGCGAGCTGCTGTTCCTGCCGCCGCTGGCGCAGGCGCTGCGGCGCGATTCGCCACGCAGCCAGGTGTCGAACGTGTCGGTCGACTCGGCGCAGGTGAGCGCCGCGCTGCAGGCGCGCGAGATCGACCTGGCGATCGGCATCCTGCAGACCGAGCACGGCGGCGTGGCGAGCGAGTCGCTGTTCCACGAGCATTTCGTCGCCATCACCGGCGCGCATTGGCGGCCCGCGGTCGGTCGCGCCGGCAACAGCCTGACGGCGCCGCAACTGGCGCGCGCCGCGCTGGCGGTGGCGGCGCCGGCGGCCACCTTTCACGGCAGCGTCGAGACGATGCTGACGCGCCTGAAGCTCGGCGACCACGCCGTCGTGCGCACGCGCCACTACGGCGCGCTGCCCGAGCTGGTCACGCGCACCGACCTGTTGGCGATCGTGCCGCAGATGTTCGCCGACACGCTCGCGCCGCGCTACGCGGTGCGGGTCTGGGAACTGCCGGGGCACGGCCCGAGCTACGACGTGCGCATGCTGTGGCACCAGAGCGCCAGCCACGACGCCGCGCACAGCTGGCTGCGCGCGCGCGTGCGGCGGCTGTTTGCCCGCTCCGGTGGCGTCGCGCCGCGCGCCCAAGGGTGATGCGTGCCCGACCCGCGCGGCGCCGGCACGACACCCGTGCCGGACCCGATGTGCGTCCCGGTTCGGGTGTGGTTGAATTTCCGCTTTCACAGCGTCCCACGACCCCAGCAGGAGCCCCACCCATGAGACCGATCGAGCACACCACCCTGGCCGCGTTGCTGCTGGCCGCCGGCCTGGCGCAAGCCGCCACCTTGCGCGTCGCCAACGCCGGCGACGTGATGTCGATGGACCCGCACTCGCTCAACGAGAGCCTGCAGCTGAGCTTCACGCAGAACATCTACGACCCGCTCGTGGCGCGCGGCAAGGACATGTCGCTGCAGCCCGCGCTGGCCACGCGGTGGACGTCCACGTCGCCGACGGTGTGGCGCTTCGAGTTGCGCCGCGGCGTCAGGTTCCACGACGGCACGCCGTTCGACGCCGACGACGTCGTGTTCACGTTCAAGCGCGCCGCCGGCACCGGCTCGGACATGAAGGGCTACACAGCGCCGATCAAGTCCGTGCGCAAGGTCGACGCCTACACCGTCGAGATCGAGACCGGCGCACCGTTTCCGATCCTGCCCGACACGCTGACGACGCTGGGCATGATGAGCCGCAAGTGGTCCGAGGCCAACCACGCCGAGACGCCGGTGGACCGGCGCAAGGGCATCGAGAACGCCGCCAGCTTCCATGCCAACGGCACTGGGCCGTACAAGCTGCGCGAGCGCCAGCCGTCGGCGCGGACCGTGATCACGCGCAGCTTCACCTATTGGGGCAAGAACGAGGGCAACGTCGACGAGGTGGTCTTCACGCCGATCGGCAACGATGCGACGCGGGTGGCTGCGCTGCTGTCGGGCGAAGTCGACGTGATGGAGCCGGTGCCGCTGCAGGACGTCGAGCGCATCAAGGCTTCGGGCATCCACGTGCTGCAGGGGCCCGAGCTGCGCACGATCTTCCTCGGCATGGATCAGAAGCGCGACGAACTCCAGTTCAGCAACGTCAAGGGCAAGAACCCGTTCAAGGACAAGCGGGTGCGCCAGGCCTTCTACCAGGCGATCGACATCGAGGCCATCAAGTCGCGCGTGATGCGCAATGCGGCCACCCCGACCGCGCTGCTGCTGGGACCGGGCGTGCGCGGCTTCCAGCCCGACATGAACAAGCGGCTGCCGTACGACCCGGACGCGGCGAAGAAGCTGCTCGCCGAGGCCGGCTACCCGAACGGCTTCGAGGTCGCGATGAACTGCCCGAACGACCGCTACGTCAACGACTCGGCGATCTGCCAGGCGGTGGCGGCCAACCTGTCGCGCGTGGGCGTCAAGATCAACCTGCAGACCGAGACCAAGGTCACCTACTTCCCGAAGATCCTGCGTCGCGACACCAGCTTCTACCTGCTCGGCTGGACCCCCAGCACCGTCGACGCGCACGACCCGCTGTACAACCTGATGTCGACGCCGACCGAGAAGGGGCAGGGCACCTTCAACCTCGGCGCCTACAGCAACCCGGCGCTCGATGCGCTGACGGCCAGGATCCAGTCCGAGATCGACCCGGCCAAGCGCAACACGATGATCCGCGAGGCGCTCAAGATCCACGCCGACGATGTCGGCCACATCCCGCTGCACCAGC
The DNA here is from genome assembly GCA_037442725.1 of Burkholderiales bacterium. Lineage (GTDB taxonomy): Bacteria > Pseudomonadota > Gammaproteobacteria > Burkholderiales > Burkholderiaceae_C > Pseudaquabacterium. Next base: position 7,876 of record JBBIPS010000023.1, read on the forward strand.
AGGCGCTGGCCTGGGGTTTCGCGAAGAAGGTCACCTTGACCCAGTTGCCGAGCAACTACATGGTCTTTCGCTGGATGACCGTCGCGGGCAAGTGAGGAAGGGCCGGGTCGACGCCGCGCCGCGCCGCGGCGCCGGCCCGTTGGATCAGGTCCGTCCGGTGCGGCGCGGGTCGTGGCGGCCGGGCGCGGTGGTGCCGACGACGAACGGCCGCAACGGGCCGCCGGCGCTCGCCCGATGGCGCGTCGATCGAAGGCGGCACCGCATCACGGCGCGCGCTCGTGCAGCAACTGCAGCAGATACCGGCCGTAGCCGTTGTTGCGCATCGGCTCGGCCGCAGCCTGCAGTTGCCCGGCGCTGATCCAGCCGGCGCGGTAGGCGATCTCTTCGGGGCACGCCACCTTCAGGCCCTGGCGCTTCTCGAGCGTGGCGATGAACTGGCCGGCTTCGAGCAGGCTGTCGTGGGTTCCGGTGTCGAGCCAGGCGTAGCCGCGGCCCATGATCTCGACGTCGAGCGCGCCCTGCGCCAGGTAGGCGGCGTTGACGGCGGTGATCTCGAGTTCGCCGCGCGCGCTCGGACGCAGGTCGGCGGCGATGTCGCAGACCTGCGCGTCGTAGAAGTACAGGCCGGTGACGGCGTAGTTGCTCTTCGGCGCTGCGGGCTTTTCCTCGATGCTGAGCGCGCGCTTGTCGGCATCGAACTCGACCACGCCGTAGCGCTCGGGGTCGTTGACGTGGTAGGCGAACACGGTGGCGCCGGTTGTGCGGCCACCGGCGCGCTGCAGCAGGGCCTGGAAGTCGGCGCCGTAGAAGAGGTTGTCGCCCAGCACCAGCGCGCTGGGCGCGCCGCCGAGGAAATCGCGCCCCAGGATGAACGCCTGCGCCAGCCCGTCCGGGCTGGGCTGCACGCAGTAGGCGAGCCTCACGCCGAAGCGGCTGCCGTCGCCGAGCAGCGCTTCGAAGCGCGGCGTGTCCTGCGGCGTGCTGATGACGAGGATGTCGCGGATGCCGGCGAGCATCAGCGTGGCCAGCGGGTAATAGACCATCGGCTTGTCGTAGACCGGCAGCAACTGCTTGCTGATGGCCAGCGTGGCCGGGTGCAGGCGGCTGCCCGAGCCGCCGGCGAGGATGATGCCTTTGCGTGCTTGCATGGTGTGATCCTGAACCCGTCAGCGCTGCGTCGTGCCGGTCAGTTGCTCCTGGCGCAGCCGTATTGCTTGTCAACCCACTCGCGGTAGGCGCCGCTCTGCACGTCGGCGACCCAGGCGGCGTGCGCCAGGTACCACAGCACCGTCTTGCGCAGCCCGGACTCGAAAGTCTCGGCCGGGCGCCAGCCCAGCTCGCGTTCAATCTTGCGCGCGTCGATGGCGTAGCGGCGGTCGTGGCCGGGGCGGTCGGTGACGAATGTGATGAGCCGCGCGTACGCGCCCTGCGGGTCGGGCCGCAGCTCGTCGAGCAGCGCGCAGACCGTGCGCACGATCTCGAGGTTGGTCTTCTCGTTGCCGCCGCCGATGTTGTAGGTCTGGCCGACGCGCCCGCCGGCCAGCGCGGCACGGATCGCGCTGCAGTGGTCGCCCACATAGAGCCAGTCGCGCACCTGCAGGCCATCGCCGTAGATCGGCAGCGGCTTGCCCGCCAGCGCGTTGACGATCAGCAGCGGGATCAGTTTCTCGGGGAAGTGGTACGGCCCGTAGTTGTTGCTGCAGTTCGTCGTCAGCACCGGCAGGCCGTAGGTGTGGTGCCAGGCGCGCACCAGGTGGTCGCTGGCGGCCTTGCTTGCCGAATACGGACTGTTCGGCTCGTACGGATGGCTCTCGGTGAAGGCCGGGTCGGTCGGACCCAGGCTGCCGTAGACCTCGTCGGTGCTGACGTGGTGGAAGCGGAACGCGCTCCTGGCTGCGCCGCCGAGCGCGCCCCAGTACGCGCGCGCGGCCTCGAGCAGCGTGAAGCTGCCCTGCACGTTGGTGCGGATGAACTCGCCGGGGCCGAGGATGCTGCGGTCGACATGGCTCTCGGCAGCGAAGTGCAGCAGCGCGCGCGGCCGGTGCTGCGCGAGCAGCCGGTCGACGAGTTCGCGATCGCAGATGTCACCGTGAACGAAGACGTGACGCGGGTCGTCCTGCAGCGACACCAGATTGGCCGGGTTGCCGGCGTAGGTGAGGGCGTCGAGGTTGACGACGGGCTCGTCGCTGGCGGCGAGCCAGTCGAGGACGAAGTTGCTGCCGATGAAGCCGGCGCCGCCGGTGACGAGGATCGTCATGTCGATGGTTTCCGAAGAGTCGAGTCGATATCGGTCGCGGCGTCGGGCGATGTGCGCGCAGGACCGGCGCTGTGGCGCGCCACTACTTGCGCCCGTAGGTGTCCTCGTAGCGGACGATGTCGTCCTCGCCGAGGTAACTGCCCGACTGCACCTCGATGATCTCGAGCGGCACCTTGCCGGGGTTGGCCAGGCGGTGCAGCTCGCCCAGCGGAATGTAGGTGCTCTGGTTCTCGGTCAGCAGCGTGACCTTGTCGCCGTTGGTGACCTCGGCGGTGCCGGAGACGACGATCCAGTGCTCGGCGCGGTGGTGGTGCTTCTGCAGGCTCAGGCTGGCGCCGGGCTTGACCATGATGCGCTTGACCTGGAAGCGCGGACCGGCGTCGATGCTGTCGTACCAGCCCCAGGGCCGGTGCACCTTGCGCGGCAGCAGGTGCTCGCCACGACGCTCGGCGCCGAGCACAGCCACGACCTGCCTGACGTCCTGGCTGCGTTGGCGGTCGGCGACCAGCACCGCGTCGGGCGTCTCGACCACCACCACATCGTGCAGGCCTACGACGCTGACGAGCCGGCTGGTGGCGTGCACCAGCGTGTTGCTCGAGTCCTTGACGATCGCGTCGCCGCTGTGCGCGTTGCCTTCGCTGTCCTTGGCCGCGACCTGCCAGACGGCCTCCCACGCGCCGAGGTCGTTCCAGCCGGCCGCCAGCTCGACCATGCGGATGTCGATGCCGCTGCCGGGGCAGCGCTCCATCACCGCGTAGTCGACCGATTCGCTCGGCACGGCGGCAAACGCGGCCCGGCCCGGGCGCACGAACCTGGCGTCGGTCGAGCGCGCCGCCCAGGCCGTGCGCGTGGCCGCGGCGATGTCGGGGCGCAACGTGTCGAGCGCGGCCAGCCAGACCGATGCCTTGAGCACGAACATCCCGGCGTTCCAGAAGTAGTCGCCGCCGGCCAGGTAGCGCTCGGCGGTGGCGAGGTCGGGCTTCTCGACGAACTGCGCCACCCGTGGCGTCGCGTCGTCGCCGCCCCCGACCGGCGCGTCGGCCGGGGCGCCCGCTTCAGCACGGATGTAGCCGTAGCCCGTCTCGGGCCGATCCGGCCGCACGCCCAGGATGGCGATCGCGCCGCTGGCAGCCAGCCGCGCGGCACGCCGCAACGCCGCGTTGAAGGCGGTTTCATCGGCGACCGTCTGGTCGGCCGGCGTCACGACCAGCACCGGGTCGGCGCCGGCCTCGGTCGCCGCCAGCGCGGCCAGCGTCAACGCCGGCGCGGTGTTGCGCCCGATCGGCTCGAGCAGCGCGGCGGCGGGCTCGATGCCCAGTTCGCGCAACTGGTCGAGCACCAGGAAACGGTGCTCCTCGTTGCCGACGACGAGCGGCGCGGCCAGCGTGACGCCCGCGCCGGCCAGATTGCCGAGCCGCGCCACCGCCTGCTGGAACAGGCTCGTGCTGCCCGCCAGCGCCAGGAACTGCTTGGGATAGCCGGCGCGCGACAGCGGCCACAGCCGCGTGCCCGAGCCGCCGGCCATGACGACGGGTTGTAGGGTGAAGGTCATGCGGCGTATCCGTTCGGGTTGCTCGTCTGCCAGCGCCAGCTGTCCTCACACATGCGCGCCAGGTCGTGCTGCGCGCGCCAGCCCAGCAGTTGCTGCGCGGCGGTCGGGTCGGCCCAGCAGGCGGCGATGTCGCCCGGACGGCGCGGCACGATGCGATACGGCACCTCGCGGCCGCTGGCCTCGGCGTAGGCGGCCACCAGTTCGAGCACGCTGTAGCCACGGCCGGTGCCGAGGTTGACGGTGAACGACCCCGGCGCGTCGAGCAGCCGGCGCAGCGCCGCGACATGGCCTTCGGCCAGGTCGGTGACGTGCAGGTAGTCGCGCACACCGGTGCCGTCGGGCGTCGGGTAGTCGTTGCCGAACACGCTCAGCTGCGGCTGGCGGCCGATCGCCACCTGGGCGACGAAGGGCATCAGGTTGTTCGGCGTGCCGCGCGGGTCCTCGCCGATCAGCCCGCTGGCGTGCGCGCCGACCGGGTTGAAGTAGCGCAGCACCGCGCTCTGCCAGGCGGCGCGGCGCGCCATGCCCGCGGTGGCCAGCGCGTCGGCAGCGCCGAGGTCGCGCAGGATCGTCTCGCCGATCAGCTTGGTCTGGCCGTAGGGGCTGGTCGCGGCCAGTGGTGCGTCCTCGCGGATCGGCAGCTCCGCCGGGTCGCCGTAGACGGTGGCGCTCGAGCTGAAGACGAAGCGGGTGCAGCCGTGACGCTGCATCGCCTCGCACACCGCGAGCAGCGCGCCGATGTTGTTGCGGTAGTAGGCCAGCGGCTGCGCTGCCGATTCGCCCACCGCCTTGAAGGCGGCGAAGTGCACCACCGCGTCGATCGCGTGACGCTCGAAGATCGCCTCCAGCGCCGCCGCGTCGCAGGCGCTGGCGCGCTCGAACATCGGCGTGCCGCCGCCGAGCGCGCGCAGCCGGGTCAGCACCTCGGGCGAGCTGTTGGAGAAGTCGTCGACGCCGACCACGTCGAAGCCGGCCGCCTGCAGCGCGAGCCAGGTGTGCGAGCCGATGTAGCCGGTGGCGCCGGTGAGCAGGATGGTCGGCATGCGGTCGCGCGGCAGGCGTGCGGGTCTCGTGACGTCGTCGCGCGGGGCTACTGCAGCACGATCTGGCCGAAGCAGGAGACGCTGCTGGCGCTCATGTTCGTCGACAGCGGGCTGTCGGTGCGGCGCCGCTCGTGGCTGAAGTCGCAGCCGAGCTGCGTGTTGCGCGTGGGCGTCCAGCGCCCGCCCAGCGCCAGCGTTGTCGTGTCGTCGCTGCCGCTGCGCACGACCGGCGCGTTGTTGCTGAGCGCCAGCGTGTCGACCAGCGTGCGGCGCGCTTGCGTCAAGGACGCGTTGAGGCCGACCTTGGCGCTCAGGTCGTGGTCGGCGCGCACGCGCAGCGCGTTCGTGGTGCGGCTGTAGTCGATGAAGCCGGTGCCGAAGAAACCGGCGTCGACGAAGTCGGAGTTCTGGCCGATCTCGCGCGACAGGTCGGTGCGCAGCCGCAACTTGCCGCCGGGCTGCCAGAACCAGGTGGCCGCGCCGGTGAGGCCGGAGAAGTCGCGCTGCGTATCCTGGTCGTAGCGGGTGCGTCCGCTGCTGAGGCGGGCGGCGACCCGGCTCGCGCCGCTGGGTTGCCAGTTGGTCGTCAGGTCGAGGTCCTGCCGCGTGAAGCGGTCGGGCTGGTACTGGCCGGGCGCGACCTGCCGGAAGCGCGGGTACCGGCCCTCGGTGTCGCGCAGAGCGGCGCCGAAGTCGATCACGCCGCCCGGGCGGTAGCGCAGGCCGAGCGAGGCGCTGTCCTGCCGGTACTCGCGGTACCGGTACTCGTCGGCCGAGTACGAAGCGGCGCGGTGGCCGAGCGTGGCCTCGGCGCTGAGCCGGGTGACCAGACCGAGCCGCACCGTCGCGTCGAACTGCTCGTTGTCGAGCAGGTTCTTCCGCGTCTCGACGCGGCCGGCGCCGTTGAAGGTGTTGAAGCGTGCCAGGCTGCGGTCGAGGCCGAGGTTCACGCTGCCCGACAGCCGCTCGATCGTCGACCAGTCGAGCCCGAGGTTGAGCGCGTAGCCGTCGTTGTTCAGGTTGTCGTTGTGCTGGTAGCGGTGGGTGCTGACCGAGGCGGTGCCGTGTATGCGCTGGCGCCCGATCGGCTGGTCGATGCCGCCGAGCAAGGAGGTGGTCGAGACGGTGTCGGATCGGGCCAGGCCGGCCGGCAGCGCCTGGCCGTCGCCGACGCGATAGAGGTTGGAGTCGTGGGCAAAGGTCTGCGCTGCGCCGAGGTACCAGGGGCTGGTCTGGGCGCCGGCCGCGGCGCTGCCGACGAGCATCGCCATGGCCAGCAGGCAGTGGTTGGCTGGGGCGGCGGCATGGCGAGGGTTCATCGCATTCTCCGGTGGGGCCGTGCGGACGACGTCGTGTCAGGCTCGGGCTGGAAGGAACAGTGTCAGTAGGCGTGGCGGTCGAAGAACACCACCTTGACCGTGCGCGCGATGATCTGCAGGTCGAAAGCCAGCGACCAGTTGCGCAGGTATTCCAGATCGTATTCGACGCGCGCCTGCATCTTCTCGACGGTGTCGGTCTCGCCGCGCTGGCCGTTGACCTGGGCCCAGCCGGTGATGCCGGGCTTGACCTTGTGGCGCACCATGTAGGCCTTGATCAGGCGGCGGTACAGCTCGTTGTGGGCCACGGCGTGCGGGCGCGGTCCGACGATGCTCATCCGGCCCTGCAGCACGTTGACGAATTGCGGCAGTTCGTCGAGCGAGGTGCGGCGCATGAAGGCGCCGAACCGGGTGACGCGCGGATCGCCCGGCGTGGCCTGGCGGATCACCTCACCGTCGTCCTGTGTGCACATCGAGCGGAACTTGTAGACCACGATCTCCTCGCCGTCCAGGCCGTTGCGCCGCTGCCGGAAGATCACCGGCCCGGGCGAGCTCAGCTTGACGCCGATCGCCAGCACCAGCAGCAGCGGTGCGATCAGCAGCAGGATCACCGAGGCCAGCACGATGTCGCTGAGGCGCTTGATCAGGCGGTTGGTGCCGGTGAACGGCGTCTCGCAGACGCCGACCACCGGGATGCCGTTCATGTCCTGCAGGCGGCCCTGGATGATGCTGATGCCGAACACGTCGGGGACGAAGTAGACCGACGCGGTGGTGCCCTGCAGGTTCTCGAGCAGTTCGATGATGCGCGGTTGCGATCCCAGCGGCAGCGTGATGAACACCTCCTTGATGGCGTGTTGGCGGATGTACGGCGCGGCGTCGCGCAGCCGGCCCAGGCGTCGTGCGCCGGCCTCGTCGTCGATGCGACCGTCGCTGCGGTCGTCGAAGTAGCCGACGAAGTCGATGCCCTGCTGCTGGTGCAGGCTCACCGTCCGGGCCACCTTGACCCCGAGCGGCCCGGCGCCGATGACCACCGAGGCGCGGCGGTTCTCGGGCCGGGAGGCATCGCGGCGCACCACGCTGCGGCCGAGCCACATGCCGGCCAGCTGCAGCACCGGCGTGACCACGATCCACCACAGCAGCACCTCGGGATCGAACAGGCCGAAGCTGCGCGTGGCGTAGCCGCACAACGTCAGGATCGCCAGCAGCGTGACCCAGGAACTGGCGATGTCCACGGCCGCGCTGAGCAAGCTGTCGCGAAAGCGGTTGTGCCCCGGGAAACCCAGCGCGAACACGAGCAGCAACAGCGTGAGGTCGGGGCGCGCGATCGGCTCGTCGAACCACGCCGCGGCGAGCAGGTAGACGGCCACCGTGATGGCCGGCTCCATGAAGGCCGCCACCAGCGCGGTGACCGATGGCGGCGCGCTGTAGAAGTTCCGGTTGAGACGGTTCTCGAACATCGATGCGTGTTCGCGGGGCGGCGATGGCAGGCTCGCTGCCGCCGACTGTCGCGCCACGACTCCCTGGTTGCCTTGTTGTTGTGGTGGTCCGACGGCCGCGAGCAGCCCTGCAGCCAGCGCGGTCCCGGGCGGACCCGCGCATTCTCGGTCCATTCGGTGCCGGCACGAGCGCGGGAAACCCAGGTCCGACTGCCGTGCTGAATACAATCCCGTCAATGTTTAACGGATTGAAGTCCTTGCTGGCGCCGGCGCTGATGGAGCGCCTGACGTTGCTGGTCAACCACGTGCTGGCCGCCGAGCCCGCCGCGGTGCAGCGCCTGCTGCCGCATCGTGGCCGTGTGCTGCGTCTGGAGCTGACCGGCTGGCCGCCGCTGCTGCCGGCGTTGCCGGCGCTGGCGTTTGGCGTCACGCCGGCCGGCCTGTTCGAGTGGTGCACGCAGGCCGTCGATGCCGACCTGCGCGTCACGGTCGATGCCGGCAATCCCGCCGCGCTGGCGCTGCACGCCTTGTCGGGCGAACTGCCGGCGCTGGCGATCGAAGGGGATGCGCAGCTCGCCACCGACGTCGACTGGCTGCTGAAGAACCTGCGCTGGGACGTCGCGGCCGACCTCGAGCGGCTGTTCGGCCCGGTGGTCGCGCACGAACTGCATCGGCTGGGCTCGGCGCTGGCACACGCCTGGCGTGCCGCCGTGCACGGCGCCGGCGGCGTTGCCCAGCGCATGCGAACTCGATGAGCGGCGCGCAGGCGTGGTGCCGGCGTCGCGGCGCAGGTGCAGCCTCGCTGGCGCCGTGAGGCCGTCCTGAGGTCGCCCTGAGGTCGCCGTGATGGGACACTTCTTCCGCCTCTTCTACATCGGCCTGACCGTCCTGCGCTTCGGCCTGGACGAGGTGGCACTGTCGGGGTTCCGCCAGCGCTGGGTGCGCGCGATGGTCCGGGTGGCGACGATCGGGCGCCGGCTCGACGCGCCGCGCGGCGCACGCATGCGCATGGCGCTCGAGAAGCTGGGCCCGATCTTCGTCAAGTTCGGCCAGGTGCTGAGCACGCGGCGCGACCTGCTGCCGCTGGACGTGGCCGACGAGCTGGCCAAGCTGCAGGACCAGGTGCCGCCGTTCCCGGGCGCGCAGGCGATGGCGCTGGTCGAGCGCGCCTTCGGCCGGCGCATCGACGAGGTCTTCGCCGGCTTCGATCCGGTGCCGGTGGCCAGCGCGTCGATCGCGCAGGTGCACTTCGCCACCTTGCGCAGCGGGCGCGAGGTGGCGGTGAAGGTGCTGCGGCCGGGCATGCTCGAGGCGATCGAGCGCGACCTGCAGCTGATGCACACGCTGGCGCGCGTCGTCGAACGCGTCTGGACCGACGGCAAGCGGCTGAAGCCGCGCGAGGTGGTGGCCGAGTTCGACACCTACCTGCACGACGAACTCGACCTGTTGCGCGAGGCCGCCAACGCGGCCCAGCTGCGACGCAACATGCAGGGCCTCGACCTGGTGCTGGTACCCGAGATGGTGTGGGAGCTGTGCACGCCGACGGTGCTGGTGATGGAGCGCATGCTCGGCGTGCAGATCAGCCAGGTGCAGCGCCTGCGCGAGGCCGGCGTCGACATCAGGAAGCTGGCGCGCGACGGCGTGACGATCTTCTTCACCCAGGTCTTCCGCGACGGCTTCTTCCATGCCGACATGCACCCGGGCAACATCCAGGTCAGCCTCGAGCCGAACACCTTCGGCCGCTACATCGCGCTGGACTTCGGCATCATCGGCACCCTGACCGAGTGGGACAAGGAGTACCTGGCGCAGAACTTCCTGGCCTTCTTCCAGCGCGACTACAAGCGTGTGGCCGAGTTGCACGTCGAGAGCGGCTGGGTGCCGCCGAACACCCGCGTCGACGCGCTCGAGAGTGCGATCCGCGCCGTCTGCGAGCCGCACTTCGACCGGCCGCTGAAGGACATTTCGCTGGGCCAGGTGCTGATGCGCCTGTTCCAGACCTCGCGCCGCTTCAACGTCGAGATCCAGCCGCAGCTGGTGCTGCTGCAGAAAACCCTGCTGAACATCGAAGGCCTGGGCCGCCAGCTCGACCCCGAACTGGACCTGTGGAGCACGGCCAAGCCCTTCCTGGAACGCTGGATGAACGAGCAGATCGGCTGGCGCGGCCTGGTGGAGCGGTTGAAGAACGAATCACCCCGCTACGCCCAGATGCTGCCCGAGCTGCCGCGCCTGCTGCACGACGCGTTGGCCCGCCAGGCGGCGCCTGAATCGCCGCTGCTGGCGGCCCTGGTGGCCGAGCAGCGCGCCACGCGGCGTTTGCTGCAGGTGCTGGTGTGGGGCGGCGTGGGTTTTCTGGGCGGCTGGATGGTCACCCAGCTGGCCTTTCACCTGGGCTGGCTGGGCTGAACCGGCGGTCGCACCACAGGTCGCACCACGCGCGTGCGGCCCCGTACAATCGCGGGTTTTCCTCAGCCAGTACACCGCCCCGCCATGCCCATCTACGCGTACCGCTGCGCCGCTTGCGGCCACGCCAAAGACGTGTTGCAGAAGATGTCCGACCCGGTGCTCACCGAGTGCCCGGCTTGTGGCGCTG
>JBBIPS010000024.1:0-17906 GCA_037442725.1 Burkholderiales bacterium
GCTCGTTGCTCGCCGCGCCGGGGATGCCGCTGGGCTGCACGCTGCCCGGACTGCCGGCCTCGGTGCTGCGCAGGCTGCGCACGCTGGCCTCGCCGGACTGGTTCGGCTTGTACGCCTCGGAGGTCGACTCGATCTGCGTGAAGTCGACCTCGGCTGTCACCGTGGCGCGCAGGTTGTCGCGCCCGAGCACGGGCTCGAGGATGTCGGTGACGCGCTTGAGGTAGCCCGCCTCGATCTGCTGCACGTACTGCAGTTGCTGGTTGTCCAGGCCCTGGCGTGCGTCGCCGTCGGCCGGCGCCGACAGCAGGTTGGCGTTCTGGTCGACGACGCTGACGGCCTTGAGCGCGAGCTCGGGCACCGACGACGACACCAGGTGCACGATGCCGGCGACCTGGGCACGGTCGAGCGTGCGGCCGGCGTGCAGCGTGACGAGCACCGAGGCGCTGGGCCTCTGCTGCTCGCGATAGAAGCCGTTCTGCGTCGGCAGCGCCAGGTGCACGCGCGCCGACTGCACCGCGGCCAGCGAGGTGATCGAGCGCACCAGCTCGCCCTCGAGCGCGCGCTGCAGATTGGTGCGCTCCTGCAGTTGCGACTGGCCGAAGCGCGCGTTGTCGAGCAGCTCGAAGCCGGTGGCGGTGCCCTTGGGCAGGCCGGCCTGCGCGAGCTTGAGCCGCAGCTCGGGCACCTTGTCGGCCGGCACCATCACCAGTGCGCCGTTGTCGGCGAGCCGGTACGGCACGTTCAACTGGCTCAGTTGCGCCGCGACCGCGCCGGCGTCCTTCTCGGACAGGCCGGGGTACAGCGGCGCGTAGCTGCCCTGCTGGCTCCACAGCCACAGCGAGACGAGCAACGCGAGCAGCGCGGCCGTGCCCAGCCCCAGCATCAGCCGGGCGCGCGAGGGCATCGCCGCCAGCCGCGCCAGCGCGCCGGAGGTGGGGTCGATCGCGGCGCGCTCGGCGGCGGCGTTGTTCGGCGTGAGGGGTGTGACGTTGGCGTCCATCGCGGCGGTGTCGGGTACGGGGCAGGATGCGGATCGGGCCGGGCGGGCGGCGCGGCGTGAGGCGGGCCCGCTTCGATCGCATTGTTCTTTGCCGGGTGCCGCCGGCATGGCGTGAACAGCCCGCATTTCGCGCTCCAGTTCGCGCCATTGCAGCCGAGGCCCGGGCCTAGAGTGCGGATCCGAGAGGCCGGGCCGCGATCGCAGGCACGCCCGACCGTCCTGCAACGTCATGAAACTCGAACTCAAGCCCTTCGACTTCGCCCAGGCCGTGGCGCGCGCCGGCCTGCGCCCGGACGGCATGCCGCTGGGCCGCGCCCAGGGCGCCGAGCCGGCCGAGGCGCCGAGTTTCCAGAGCGCGATGACCGCCGCGCTGCGCTCGGTGAGCGAGGCGCAGAACCAGGCGCAGGCGATGCAGCAGGAACTGCAGCTCGGCAACCCGACGGTCAGCCTCGAGGAGACGATGGTGTCGCTGCAGAAGGCGCAGATCGGCTTCCAGGCCGTGCTGTCGGTGCGCAGCCGGCTGGTGCAGGCCTACAGCGAGATCATGAACATGCAGGTGTAGCCGCGGCGCGGCCGGCCGCGCTGGGTGCATGTCGAGCGTGCTCAGCCGCCGCTCAAGGCCTGGACGATGGCGACGTCGTCGCCCGGCTGCAAGGGCTGCTGCAGGTCGTGCACCGCCTGCCCGGCGACGAAGACGCGCAGGTGCGGTCGCAGGCGATCCTGCTCGTCGACCATGCGAAAGCGAATCCCCGGGAAGCGCCGGTCCAGGTCGGCAAGCACGCCGCCCAGCGTCGCACCGGCGGCCTCGACTCGCGACGCCAGCGTGTACGAACGCAGCGCGGTGGGGATCAGCACCTGCATCGCGGCCGGGCTTCGACGACCGGGGTGGCTCGGGTGGTCGACCCCACGCTATGCCGGCACCGCCGCCTCGACGGCGTAGATCTCGGGCAGGTGCTGCGCGATGCACGACCAGTGCGCGCCCTCGTCGCGGCTGTGCCAGAGTTCTCCGCTGGTGGTGCCGAAGTACAGGCCGACCGGATCCTGCGCGTCGGCGGTCATCGCCTGGCGCTTGACCGTCCACCAGGCCTGGCGATCGGGCAGGCCGCGGTCGAGGCGCCGCCAGGTCCGGCCGCCGTTGCGCGTCATGTAGGCCGCCGGACGACCCTGCGGGCTGGTACGCGGCCAGACCGTCGTGCCGTCCATCGGGAAGACCCAGGCGATGTCGTCGTCACGCGGGTGCACGACGAGCGGGAAGCCGACATCGCCGACGCGCCCGGGCATCCGGCGCCCCACGCGTACCCATTCGTCGGCAGGCCGGTCGAGCCGATAGATGCCGCAGTGGTTCTGCTGGTAGAGCCGATCGGGGTTGCTCGGGCACAGCCGAACCACGTGCGGGTCGTGGAAGGTCAGGCTCGACGCATCGAATCCCTCGACGACCTCGAGCCCCGTGACCAGCGGCGTCCAGTTGCGCCCGCCGTCGGTCGACTCGTGCACGCCGCCGCTCGACATCGCAAAGTACAGGTGCGCCGCGTCGCGCGGGTCGACGATGATCGAATGCAGCTTGGGACCGTCCGGCGTCCCGTCCTGCACGCTGCCCATCCACTCGCGGTACTGCGGATCGTCGTTGATGCCCGAGAAGGGCGCCCAGGTGGCGCCGCCGTCGCCGGAGCGGAACAGCCCCTGCGGCGAGGTGCCCGCGTACCAGGTGCCGCGCTCGCCGGCATGGCCCGGCTCGAGCCAGAACGTGTGATCGACCGCGCGGCCGGTTTCACCCTGGGGCGCCTTGGCGAACGCGGGCGGTTGCGCGGCCTCGTGCCAGGTGCGGCCCAGGTTGGTCGAGCGGAACACGGTCGGCCCGAGGTGGCCGGTCTTGGCCGCCGCCAGCAGCGTGCGGCCGTCGCGCGGGTCGAGCCGCAGGTGGCTGACGATGTGACCGAGGAAGTGCGGCCCGTCGACGCGCCAGGTCGCGCGTCCGGCGTCGCCGTGCAGGATCCAGGCGCCCTTGCGCGTGGCCACCAGCAGCACGAGTCGCAGCGGGCGTGCAGCGCGCGCGGCGCTGGATGCGCGGGCCGGGCCACGCGCCACGGAGGGGACAGGGGGCTGCTTCATGATGGACTCGCGGATTTGAAGTCGACGCCGCCCGCATTGTCGGGCGCGCAGACGAGACATTGCTGCCGACGCTGCCGATACCTGCGCCGCCGGAACTGCGCCCGGGCCCGCGCCGACCCGTGGCGACGCCAGGCGAACCGCTTCGGGCGGCGCGCGCGGGCGCACTCGACAAGAGTCGCAGCGCGCCCGATGCAGTCTGCGTGGCTGGCGGAGGCAGTAGGATTCGAACCCACGATGCCCTTGCGGGCATGCCTGATTTCAAGTCAGGTGCAATCGACCGCTCTGCCATGCCTCCGCGGCGGACCCATCGGCGGCGTCGATTGTCGCAAACAACGCCGGCGCGCCGCGCCGGGATCGGGTCAGCCGGGCGCCTGCGCCTGAGCACATCGGACCTGCACGACATCGCGCCGCCCGCCGTCGATGCGCACCGCGGTCAGCGCGCCGCCCCAGACGCAGCCGGTGTCCAGTCCGAGCAGCCTGGCTTCGTTCTTCAGCCCGAGCGTCGACCAGTGACCGAACGCGATCGCGTCCCCGGCGCTGCGCCGGCCGGGCACGTCGAACCAGGGCAGCAGGCCCGGCGGCGCGGCGCCGGCGCCTTCCTTGGCCTTGAAGTCGAGCGTGCCGTCGGCGCTGCAGAAGCGGATCCGCGTCAGCACGTTGATGACGAAGCGCCAGCGCTCGGCGCCCTGCAGCGCTTCACTCCAGCGCGCCGGCTGGTTGCCGTACATCACGCGCAGGAAGCCGGCCAGGTCGGGGCCGGCCAGCATCGATTCGACCTCGCGCGCCAGGCCCAGCGTCTGCGCCGCATCCCACTGCGGCACGACGCCGGCGTGCACCAGCAGCCAGCCGTGCGCGCTGTCGGCGAGCTTGCGCGTGCGCAGCCAGTCGAGCCAGCTTGCCCGCTCGCGGTCGGCCAGGATGTCGTCCAGCGTGTCGCTCGCGTGCGCCGGTCGCACGCCGGCGGCCACCGCCAGCAGGTGCAGGTCGTGGTTGCCGAGCAGGCAGGTGGCGGCCGGTTCGAGCGCGCGCAGGCGGCGCAGGGTCGGCAGCGACTGGGGTCCGCGGTTGACCAGGTCGCCCAGCACATGGAGTCGGTCGCGCGACGGCGAGAAGCCGATCTCGGCGAGCAGGCGGTCGAAGGCATCGCGGCAGCCTTGCAGGTCGCCGATGAGGAAGTGCATCGATCGATTCTGCTACGCTTCCCGCCTTGTCATTTCCCGGGGCGCAGGCCATGCGCGCCGCTGCATGGACCTCGCCTTACTCGTCTTCCTGATCCTGCTGAACGCGCTGTTCGCGATGTCCGAGATGGCGCTGACCGCCGCGCGCAAGGCGCGTCTGACGGTGATGGTCGAGAGCGGCGAGCCCGGCGCGCAGGCAGCGATGTCGCTGCACGAACACCCCACGCAGTGGCTGTCGACGGTGCAGATCGGCATCACCTCGATCGGCATCCTCAACGGCATCGTCGGCGACGCGGCGTTCTCGGCGCCGCTGGCACTGTGGCTGCAGTCGACGCTGACGTTTCATCCGGGCGCGGCGCGCCTCAGCGCCACCGCGCTGGTGGTGGTGATCGTCACCTTCATGACGATCATCTTCGGCGAGCTGGTGCCCAAGCGCATCGGCCAGATGCACCCGGAGACGGTGGCCCGGCTCGCGGCGCGGCCGATGCAGTGGCTGTCCACCGCGGTGCGGCCGTTCGTCGGACTGCTCTCGGCGTGCACCGAGGCCACGCTGCGCCTGCTCGGCATCCGCGACCTGCCGGTGCGCAGCGTCACCGAGGAGGAGATCGCCGCCAGCCTCGAGGAGGGGCTCGACGCCGGCGTGATCGAGGCACAGGAGCACCAGATGGTGCGCAACGTGTTCCGGCTCGACGAGCGGCAGGTCGGCTCGATGATGATCCCGCGTGCCGAGATCATCTGGCTCGAGCAGAACGCGCCGCTGCCCGCGCTGCTGGCGCAGATGGCCGAGCACGGCCGCTCGCGCTACCCGGTGTGCCGCGGCGGTCTCGACGACGTGGTCGGCGTTGTCGAGGCGCAGAGCCTGTTGCCGGCGCTGGCCGCCGGCAGGATGCCGGTGCTCGCCGAGTCGATGCAGCCGCCGGTGTTCGTCCCCGAGACGCTCACGGGCATGGAGTTGCTCGAGCACTTCCGCGCCAGCGGCGCCGAACTGGTCTTCGTCGTCGACGAGTACGGTGCGGTGCAGGGCGTCATCACGGTGCGCGACGTGCTCGAGGCCATCACCGGCGAGTTCGCCACGCCGAGCGCTGAGGACTCGTGGGCGGTGCAGCGCGCCGACGGCAGCTGGCTGTTCGACGGCCTGATCCCGATGCCCGAGCTGAAGGACCGGCTCGAGATCCGCGAACTGCCCGAGGAGGATCGCGGCCGCTACAACACGCTGGCCGGCATGGTGATGCTGCTGCTCGGCCGGCTGCCGTGCACGGGTGACCAGGCGGACTGGGACGGCTGGCGCTTCGAGGTCGTCGACCTCGACGGCAAGCGCGTCGACAAGGTGCTGGTGTCGCGCGTGCCGCAACGATCCGAAACCCAGCCCGAAACGCAACCGGAAGGACAAGCCCAGTGATCAACGAGACCCTGCACACCAGGCCGGTGGCGCTCGACCGCATGAAGCATCGCGCGCTCAGGCTCGACCCGAATGCGCGCGACCTGACGCGCCCGGCGGCGATGAACGCCTTGTTCGTCGCCGGTGGCGAGTTCGCCGACGCCTGCCGGGACTATCCCGTGGTCTGGGTCCGCGCCGGCAAGGGCGACGACGGCAAGCCGCAGGTGGCGCCGATCGCTGTGTTCGGCCTGCAGGCCGGGCAGAACCTGTGCATCGAGGCCGACCGCTGGCGCGTGCGCTACGTGCCGGCGCTGCTGCGGCTGTACCCGTTCGCGATGGCGCTGACCTCGCCGACCGAGATGGTGCTGTGCATCGACGAGGACTGGTGCGGCTTCTCGAACGACGCCGGCCAGCCGCTGTTCGCACCGGACGGCACGCCGAGCGAGTTCACCCAGACCGTGCAGCGCCAGCTCGAACAGCTCGAGATCGACATCGAGCGCACGCGTCGCGTCGGCGCGCTCCTGCTCGAGAAGAGTCTGCTGCGCGAGATGCGCTTCGAGTCGACGCTGCCCGACGGCAACAAGGTCACGGTGGACGGCTTCCTCACGATCGACGACGACAGGCTCGCCAAGCTCTCCGACGCCGAGGTGCTCGAGTTCACGCGCAACGGCATCCTCGGCCTGATCCACGCGCACCAGATCTCGCTCGGCAACATGGCGCGGCTGGCCGAGTGGCACGCGCAGCGCCTGGCCGCGCCCGGCGCGCCGCAAGCCCAGGTTGCGCCATGACCGATTCGCGTGACGACGATTTCGACCGCGGCGCACGGCATCGGCGCGCCGCGCTCGGCGACGAGTTCGTCGAGCGCTCGCTCGGCCACGCCAACCGGCTCACTGCCGACTTCCAGTCGCTGGTGACGCGCCACGCCTGGAACGACGTCTGGAGCCGGCCCGGGCTGGAGCGCACGACGCGCCGGCTGCTGGTGCTGGCGATGACGATGGCGCAGGCGCGCTGGGAGGAGTTCGAGCTGCACTGCCGCGCCGCGCTGCGCAGCGGGGTGACGCCGGCCGTGCTGCAGGAGGCGCTGCTGCAGGGCGCCGTCTACTGCGGTCTGCCGGCGGCCAACACCGCGTTCAAGATCACGGCCCGGGTCTGCACCGAAGAAGGCATCGAGCTGGCTGCGGCGCCGCTGACGCCGGGCGCGCGGGTGCAGCTGCACCACACCTTCAGCGTGCCGCAGATCCGCGTCGCGCTGCAAGGCGTCGACCAAGGCGTGCCGGTGGTGCTGAGCCACGCGCTCGGCATGGACCTGACGATGTGGGACGCGCTGGCCGCGCACCTGGCGCCGCGCCACCCGGTGCTGCGCTTCGACCATCCGGGGCAGGGCGGCTCGGCACTGCCGGGCGCGCCGCTGACACTCGACGCGCTGCTCGAGGCGGCGCTGCGTGTGATCGGTGAATGGGGGCGCGGGCCGGTCGTCTTCATCGGCCTGTCGATGGGCGGCGTGGTCGCCCAGGGACTGGCGATCCGCCACCCGCAGGCGCTGCGTGGCCTGGTGCTGGCCAGCACCGCGGCGGTGTACGGCCAAGTCGCGCGCGACAGCCTCGACCAGCGCGCCGCCGCAGTGCGCGCGGGCGGCATGGCGGTGATCGTCGACGCGACGCTGGAGCGCTTCATCAGCGCCGACACGCGCGCCGCCAACCCGGCGCTGGCGGCGGCCGTGCGCGCGCAACTGCTGCGTGCCGATCCGGCCGGCTTCGCCGCCAGTTGCGCGGCGATCCGCGATGCCGACTGGAGCGCCCAGCTCGGTGCGGTCGGCTGTCCGACGCTGGTCATCTCGGGCGGGCGCGACCCCGGTTCGACGCCGGCGATGGGTCGGGCCATCGCCGATGCCATCGCGGGCGCGCGCCACTGCGTGCTCGAGGCCGCGGCGCACCTGTCGGTGCTCGAGCAGCCGCAGTCCTTCGCCGCCGAGGTCGACGCGCTGCTGGCCACGCTCGGCTGAGCGGCGGGCTCGCCGGCCACGAACAAGCCCGAGGCCGCGCGCCACCGGTGCGCCGCCGCGAGCCGCCGGGCCATCGGGTCCGATGCCGCCGCGCGATAGCTGCTATCGGCTGCAGCGTCGTCTCATTGGGGCTTGCGCGGGGTCGCTTCGCGTGCATGCAGACGCACAATCGAACCCGCTTCCAACCAGGAGACATGCCATGACAAGACGACATCACCTGTTGCGCCTGGCCGCCGCCGCGGCCGCGCTGGCGCTGGCCGGCGCGAGCGCGCAGGCCCAGTCCGGCAGCATCAGGATCGGCCTGATCCTGCCGATGACCGGCCAGCAGGCCACGACCGGGCGCCAGATCGACGCGGCGGTCAAGCTGTGGCTGGCGCAGAACGGCGCCAAGGCCGGAGGCAAGACGGTCGAGGTGATCGTCAAGGACGACGGCTCGGTGCCCGACACGACGCGCCGGCTGGCGCAGGAGCTGGTCGTCAACGACCACGTCGCGGTGCTGGCCGGGTTCGGCATCACGCCGTCGGCGTCTTGCTCTGCGCCGATCGCCACGCAGAGCAAGACGCCGATGGTCGTGATGGCAGCGGCCACCTCGGCGATCACCGAGGCCTCGCCGTTCATCGTCCGCTCGAGCTTCACGCTGCCGCAGGCCGCGGTCGGCATCGCCGAATGGGCGGCCAGGAACAAGATCAGGAAGGTCGCGACGCTGGTGGCCGATTACGGCCCGGGGTTCGACGCCGAGAAGTACTTCGCCGAGCGCTTCCAGTTGAACGGCGGGCAGGTGCTCGACAAGCTGCGCACGCCGCTGCGCGCGCCGGACTTCGCACCGGTGCTGCAGAAGGTGCGCGACACCGCGCCCGATGCGCTGTTCGTGTTCCTGCCGTCGGGGCAGGGCGCGCAGTTCATGAAGCAGTTCGCCGAGCGCGGGCTGGACAAGGCCGGCATCAGGCTCATCGCCACCGGCGACGTGACCGACGACGACCAGCTCGACGCGATGGGCGACGTGGCGCTGGGTGTCGTCAACTCGCACCACTATTCGGCGGCGCACCCGAGCCCGATGAACAAGAAGTACGTCGCCGCGTTCGAGGCGGCCAACAAGTTCCGCCCCAACTTCATGGCGATGGGCGGCTACGACGGCATGCACGTGATCTACAACGCCCTGAACGCCACCAAGGGTGCTACCGGCCAGGCGCTGCTCGACGCGATGAAGGGCCAGCTCTTCGAGAGCCCGCGCGGGCCGATCCTGATCGACGCGCAGACGCGCGACATCGTGCAGAACATGTACATCCGCAAGGTCGAGCGCGTGAACGGGCATCTCTACAACGTCGAATTCGACGCCATCAAGGCGATGAAGGACCCGGGCAAGCTCAAGTGAGTGCGGCTGCACCGCAGCGCTGCGCCGCCGGGACGGCGCACGCGGGCGCTGCGGCACGCCCCCGGGGGCTGATCGAGCGCAGATGCTGACGCTGCTCTTCGACGGCGTCGCCTACGGCATGCTGCTGTTCGTGCTGGCGCTCGGACTGGCGGTGACGATGGGGTTGATGAACTTCATCAACCTTGCGCACGGCGCCTTCGCGATGGCCGGCGGCTACCTGCTGATCGTGCTGATGCAGCGCGCCGGCTGGCCGTTCCTGGCCTGCCTGCCGGCGGCTTTCGTCGTCAGCGCCGCCGCCGGCGCGCTGCTCGAGGTCACGCTGTACCGCCGCATGTACGGCAAGCCGCACCTCGACCAGGTGCTGTTCTCGATCGGCCTGACGTTCATGGCGGTGGCCTCGGTGGACTATCTGATGGGCTCGTCGCCGCAGACGGTGCAACTGCCCGCGTTCCTGCGCCAGCGCTTTGAGTTCGGCTCGGGCGCGCTGATGCTGGGCATGGGCGCGTACCGGCTCTTCATCATCGCCGTCTGCGTCGTGCTGGCGCTGGGCCTGCAGGCCACGCTCGGGCGCACGCGCTTTGGCAGCCGGCTGCGCGCGGCGGTCGACGATCCGCGCGTCGCCGCCGGTCTGGGCATCCCGGTCAACCGCGTCTTCCTGGTGACGTTCGCGGTCGGCTCGGGACTGGCCGGTCTCGGCGGTGCGCTGGGGGCCGACGTGCTCGGCCTGGATCCGACCTTTCCACTGAAATTCATGGTCTATTTCCTGATCGTCTGCGCCGTCGGCGGCATCCGCTCGATCACCGGGCCGATGGCCGCCGCGCTGCTGCTGGGCATCGCCGATGTGATGGGCAAGTACTACGTGCCCAAGCTCGGCGGCTTCATCGTCTACGCGCTGATGATCGCGATCCTGCTGTGGCGCCCGCAGGGCTTGTTCACGCGCGAGGCGCAGCGATGAGCGCCGGTGTCGCGGCCAGGCTGCTCGCGCCGTCGCGCTGGCGCGCGTGGGAGTTCGCTCTCTGGGCGCTGATCTGGGCCATGCCATTCGTCGTCCCGCAGCACGCGGCGCTGATCAACGAGATCGCGATCTTCGCGTTGTTCGCGATCTCGCTCGATCTGGTGCTGGGCTACGCCGGCATCGTCTCGCTCGGCCACGCGGCGTTCTTCGGCAGCGGCGCCTACGTCGCCGGGCTGCTCGCGCGCTCCGGGCTGGCCGACCCGCTGTTCGGGCTGGCGGCGGCGACGCTCGCGGGCGCGCTGCTGGGCGCACTGACGAGTCCGATGATCGTTCGTGGCACCGATCTGACGCGGCTGATGGTGACGATGGGGGTGGCGCTCGTGCTGCTCGAGCTGGCGAACAAGTTCGACGGCATCACCGGCGGCACCGACGGGCTGCAGGGCATCGTGATGGCGCCGCTGCTCGGGCGCTTCGAGTTCGACCTCGGCGCCCGCGTCGCCTCGTTCTACTCGGTCGCGGTGCTGTTCGTCGCCTTCGTGCTGCTGCGCCGGCTGGTGCACTCGCCGCTGGGCATCTCGCTGCAGGCGTTGCGCGACAACCGGCTGCGGCTGATGGCCATCGGACTGTCGGTGCCGGGCCGGCTGGCGGCGGTCTACACGCTGGGCGCGGCGCTGGCCGGCGCCGCCGGCGCGCTGGCCGCGCAGACGACCGGCTTCGCCTCGCTCGACGGGCTCGAGTTCCACCGCAGCGCCGACGTGCTGCTGGCGCTGGTCATCGGCGGCAGCGGCTGGCTGTGGGGCGGCGTCGTCGGCGCCATCGCCTTCAAGCTGATGCACGACGTGCTCTCGGCCTTCACGCCGCAGTACTGGACGTTCTGGATCGGCCTGATCCTGGTCGTGCTGATGCTGGTCGGACGCGAGCGCCTGTTCCGGCCGTGGCGCTGGTTCCGGCGCGGGGGCTGAGGCATGGACGACGTCGTGCTGCAGACCCGCGGCCTGGTCAAGCGCTTCGGCGGCATCAATGCGACCAACGATGTCTCGCTGACGATCCGGCGCGGCGCGCGCCATGCGCTGATCGGCCCCAACGGCGCCGGCAAGACGACGCTGATCCACCAGTTGACGGGGGTGCTGCTGCCCACCGCGGGCCGCGTGCTGCTGGGCACGCGCGACATCACCGAGATGGCGCCGCACCGGCGCGTTGCGCTCGGGGTCGTGCGCACCTTCCAGATCAACCAGCTCTTTGCCTCGCTGACGCCGCTGCAGAGCCTGGCGCTGGCGCTGTCGAGCCGCCTCGACGCGGCGCGACGCTGGTGGCGCCCGCTCGGCAGCGACGCCTCGATCGCCGCCGAGTGCGAGCAGTTGCTGGCCCGGTTCCACCTCGGCGAACACGCCGACCAGGCCACGCGCGAGCTACCCTACGGCAAGCGCCGTCTGCTCGAGATCGCGCTGGCGGTGGCGCTGCGGCCGCGCGTGCTGCTGCTCGACGAACCGGCCGCCGGCGTGCCCGGCGCCGAACGCCTGGACATCCTCGACAGCGTGGCCGCGCTGCCGGACGATGTCTCGGTGCTGCTGATCGAGCACGACATGGATCTGGTGTTCAGCTTCGCCCGGAGCATCACGGTGCTGGTCAACGGCAGCGTGCTCACCGAAGGCACGCCCGAGGCGATCGCCGCCGATCCGCGCGTGCGCTCGGTCTATCTCGGCCAGGCGCCGGCCGGCGACGCCGCCGCCGGCGTGCCGGGGCAACACAGGATCGCGCATGGCTGAGACGCTGCTCGAAGTGGCCGGGCTGAGCTGCGGCCATGGCGACGCGGTCGTGCTCACCGACGTCAGCTTCGAGCTCGCGCCCGGCCGTTCGCTGGCGCTGCTCGGCCGCAACGGCACCGGCAAGACGACGTTGCTCGAGACGCTGGTCGGCGTGACGCGCCGGCACCGCGGACGCATCGTCCTGGACGGACGCGCGATCCACGCGCTGCCGGTGAGCGAGCGCGCCGGCGCCGGCATCGGCTGGGTGCCGCAGGAGCGCAGCATCTTCAAGTCGCTCACCGTCGAGGAGAACCTCGGCGCGGTGGCGCGCCCGGGGGCCTGGGATTCGCGGCGCGTCTTCGAGCTGTTCCCGCGCCTGGCCGAGCGTCGCCGCAACCTGGGGCAGCAGCTCTCCGGCGGCGAGCAGCAGATGCTCGCCTTCGGCCGCGCGCTGGTGCTCAACCCCAGGCTGCTGCTGCTCGACGAGCCGCTCGAAGGCCTGGCGCCGATCATCGTCGAGGAACTGCTGCGCGCGATTCGCCGCGTCGCGCGCGACGAGGGTCTGCCGTCGATCGTCGTCGAGCAGCATCCGCACCTGGTGCTGGCGGTGACCGATGATTGCATCGTGCTCGATCGCGGCACGGTCGCCTACCGCGCGACCAGCCAGGCGCTGCTCGACGACCCGGCGCCGCTCGACGCCTGGCTGGGTGTGTCGGCGCGCTGAAGCCCGGTGCCTGCTCGCAGCGCATGACCCGGCGTCCACGTTCACACCGAAGGAGAACCGCATGACCGTCCGTACCACCCCGCCGTTCCGCGCCGACCACGTCGGCAGTTTCCTGCGCCCGAAGTACCTGCTCGATGCGCGCGATCGCTTCGCCCGCCGCGAGATCGACGCCGCCCAGTTGCGCGCCGTCGAGGACCAGGCGATCGCCGAGATCGTCAGGTTCCAGCACGACGTCGGGCTGCACAGCATCACCGACGGCGAGTTCCGCCGCACCTACTTCCACATCGACTTCCTCGAGCAGCTCGGCGGCGTCGAGACCGACATCCCGGTGACGGTGAAGAAGCCCGACGGCACCGAGGAGCTGGCGCCGCCGGTGATGCGCGTCGTCGACAAGGTGCGCCACGTCAAGGACATCCAGCGCGCCGATTTCGAGTACCTGTCGAGCCAGGTCGAGCAACTGGGCCGGCCCGGCCTCACGCCCAAGGTGTCGATCCCGTCGCCGACGATGCTGCACTTCCGCGGCGGGCGCGCGGGCATCAGCCGCGAGGCCTACCCCGAGCTCGACCCGGCGTTCTACGACGACGTCGCGGACGCCTACGGCGCCGAGTTGCGCTCGCTCGCCGCGGTCGGCTGCCGCTACGTGCAGATGGACGACACCAACATGGCGTACCTGTGCGACGAGCGGATGCGCGCGGCGGCGCGCTCGCGCGGCGACGACCCCGACGAGCTGCCGCACCGCTACGCCAGGTTCATCAACAAGGTGGTGGCGAGGAAGCCCGCCGGCATGACGCTCGCGATGCACCTGTGCCGCGGCAACTTCAAGAGCACGCACGCCGCGGCCGGCAACTACGAGCCGGTGGCCGAGGCCTTGCTGGCCGAGATGGATCTGGACGCGTTCTTCATGGAATACGACGACGCGCGTTCGGGCGACTTCCGGCCGCTGCGCTTCCTGCCCAAGGGCAAGATCGTCGTGCTCGGGCTGGTGACGACCAAGTTCGACGCGCTCGAGAGCAAGGACACCTTGAAGCGGCGCATCGCCGAGGCGGCGCAGTACGCGCCGCTCGACCAGCTCTGCCTGTCGCCGCAATGCGGCTTCTCGAGCACCGTCGAGGGCAACCGCATCGCCGTCGAAACCCAGCGCGCCAAGCTGCGGCTGGTGGTCGAGACGGCGCAGGAGGTATGGGGCTGAAGGCAGCGCCGCAGCGGCGTGCACTCAGGCAAGCGACCGGCCGCTGCCGCGTTTGCTTGCCCTCCCCCGGGCCAGCGACGACCGTCGTCGGCCCGGGGCCTCAGTTGTGGAAGGTGCGCACCAGCACCAGCGCGATCGACGGGAAGAACAGCAGCGCGGCGATGCGCAGGAAGTCCGACGCCAGGAACGGCATCACGCCCTTGAACGTCTCCTTCAGCGGCACGTCGCGCGCGAGCCGGTTGATGATGTAGACGTTCATGCCGACCGGCGGGTGTACCAGACCGATCTCGACCACCATCAGCGCCAGGACGCCGAACCAGATGCTCTTGTCGGTCGCGCCCATCCCCCAGTAGTCCAGCCCCATCACGACCGGGTAGAAGATCGGGATCGTCAGCAGGATCATCGCCAGGCTGTCCATCACGCAGCCGAGCAGGATGTAGATCACCAGGATCGACACCATCACCAGCAGCGGGCTCAAGCGGCTGCCCTGCACCCATGTCGCCAGTTCGGCCGGCATCTGCGACAGCGCCAGCGCGGTGTTGAGCATGTCGGCGCCGAGCAGCACCAGGAAGATCATCGCGGTCGCCTGCGCCGTGCCCAGCGCGCTGCCGATCAGGCCCTTGAGCCGCATGTGGCCGCTGACGACGGCGAGGATGCCGCACGCGGCGGCGCCGATCGCCGCCGCCTCGGTCGGGTTGGCCCAGCCGCCGTAGATGCCGACGATGACGACCAGGAACACGCCGAGCACCGGCGCCACGGCGATGAACGCCCTGATGCGCTCGGGCCAGGCCGCGCGCGGCCCGGCCGGGCCCATCGCCGGGCGCCAGGTGACGAGGATGCGAACGACGACCATGTAGCCGATCATCGCGACGATGCCGGGCAGCACCGCCGCCATGAACAGTTTGCCGATCGACTCCTGCGTCAGGATGGCATAGATCACCAGCGGCACCGACGGCGGGATCATGATGCCCAGCGTGCCGCCGGCGGCCAGCGCGCCGGTGGACAGGCTGCCGGCGTAGCCGCGCCGCTTGAGCTCGGGCAGCGCCACCTGTCCCATCGTCGCCGCGGTGGCCAGCGACGAGCCGCAGATCGCGCCGAAGCCGGCGCAGGCGCCGATCGCGGCCATCGCCACGCCGCCCTTCCAATGCCCCAGGAAAGCGCCGACGAAGCGGAACAGCGCTGCGCTCAGGCCGCCGTGGGTGGCGAACTGGCCCATCAGCAGGAACAGCGGGATCACCACCAGGTCGTAGTTGGACAGCCGCGCATACGCCAGGTTCTTCAGCGAATTGAGCAGCGGCGCCAGATCGCCACCGGTGAGGTAGACGTAGCCGGCCGAGCCCATCGTGAACATCGCGATGCCGATCGGCACGCGCAGCACCAGCAGCAGCATCAGCGCCGCGAAGAGGGTGCCGCCGACCGCGATGCCGCTCATCGCGCGCCCTCACCGAGCGCGGCGCGCCGCGCCCGCCAGTGCTGGCTCGCCATGTACGCGCCGGCCAGCGCCAGCAGCAGGAAGCCCGGCAGCATCAGCAACTGGCCGACCCACAGCGGCCAGCCCAGGATCATCGTGGTTTCGCCGGCGTCCTTCACCGACAGCACGCCGGCGCCGGCGCGCCAGGTGATGAGCGCACCGAACAGGCCGACCAACGCCGAACCGATGGCGTCGAGCAGGTGCACTCTCGACGGCGCCAGCCTGTGCGTGAAGAAGTCGACCTTGACGTCGCCGCCGTTGAGGTGGCAGTAGGCGAAGAAGGTCGACGAGGCGAAGGCGCTGCACACCTGCAGCAGTTCGACGTCGCCGGGCACCGGCGCCGAGATCAGCTTGCGCCCGACGATGCTGACGATGCTCATCACGACCAGCGCGACGAAGACCAGGCCGCCGCTGATCGCCGCGACCTTGCTCGCGGCCAGCAGGCCGCGTCCGTACGGTCCGAACGACGCGATGAAGCCCGACCCGGCGTCGGCTGGCTGGATGGTCTGCATGGCCCTGGATTCGATGGTGCTGCGTTGCGCGCCAGGCCCGGGCTCTCAGCCAGGGGTGTCGCCGGGAGCGTGCTGCCTGCCGCACGCTGCCCGTGCCGACCCGGCGCGGCCGGCCGCAGCGCGCCGGTACGGTCGGGGTCGTGACGCGCGCAGTGCGCTATTTCCGGTACTTGTCCAGCAGCGCACGCGCGTCGCCGAGCATCTGCCTGCCGGGCAGGCCGAGCTTGTCCATGCTCGCCGTCCACTCGTCGTACAGGCTGGCCGAGGCCTTGACCCAGCCGTCGAGTTCGGCACCGGGGATCGTATAGAACACGTTGCCGTGGTCGGTGGCGGCCTTGCGCCCCGGGGTCGAACTCTCGTCCCACACCTTGCCCGCGCTGGCCGACAGCCCCGCGCCGCTGTTGTGGTCGATCACCGCCTTCAGGTCGGCGGGCAGCGCGTTGTAGCGCGCCGGGTTCATCGCCAGGATGAACACCGCGGTGTACAGCGCCGGGCGCGACGGGTCGGTCTCGGTGTCGTACTTGACCATCTCGTGCAGCTTGACCGACGGGATCACCTCCCACGGCAGCAGGAAGCCATCGATCACGCCCTTGCTCACCGCCTCGGGCACCTGCGGCAGCGGCATCGCCACCGGCGTGGCGCCGAGCGCCGCGAGCAGCTTGTTGGTCATCCGGGTCGGGGCGCGGAACTTCAGCCCCTTCAGGTCGGCCATCGCCTTGACCTGCTTGTCGCGCGTGTGCAGGAAGCCGTTGTCGTGCACCGCGAACATCAGCGGCTTGATGCCCTTGGCGTCGAACTCGCCCTTGCCGTACTTGGTGTAGAAGTCCCACGCCGCCTTCGAGCCGGCTTCGGCGCTGGTGGTGATGAAGGGCAGCTCGAACACCTCCATCACCGGAAAGCGCCCGGCGGTATAGCCCGGCAGCGTGAAGGCGATGTCGACGACGCCGTCCTTGGCCTGGTCGATGAGCTGGCCCGGCGTGCCGCCCAGTTGCATCGCCGGGTAGACCTGGCACTTCATGCGATTTCTCGACTCGGCAGCGATGCGCTCGCACCATGGCGCCAGGATCCTGTTCGGCGGCATGGCCCCCGGGGGCCAGAAGTGGTGCACCTTGAGCGTGACCTCCTGGGCGCCTGAGGCGAGTGAAGACAGCACCGCGGCGGCGGCGAGCATGAGCTTGAACCTGGGTTGCATCGGGGGTGTCTCCGTCGGGGGCCGACCAGGCCGGATCGCGGTCGGGTGGTCGATGTTAGGACCCATCGCCCGGGTCGCGTTACAGGGTTGTCGGCAGGGCGGGCCCGGGTTGCGCCGCGGTCCATGGCCGTGGTCTGATGCCGGCTTCGATCGTCCGGCGCGGCGCCCGCGCGCCGTCCCAACCCTCGAGGAGAATCCGATGCCCGACCCCCTGGTGCTGGTCAATGCCGACGGCCCGATCTGCACGCTGACGCTGAACCGGCCGGCGCAGCTCAACAGCTTCAACGCGGCGATGCACGTCGAGTTGCGCGCTGCGATCGAGGCCGCCGCCTCGAACCCGGCGCTGCGCTGCGTCGTCATCACCGGCGCCGGTCGGGGCTTCTGCGCCGGGCAGGACCTGAACGACGCCGGCATGGGCGCCGACGGCCAGCCCGGCGACGTCGAAGGCGTCGTCGAGCGCATCTACCGGCCGCTGGCGCTGCGTATCCGCTCGATGCCGGTGCCGGTGGTCGCGATGGTCAACGGCGTGGCCGCCGGCGCCGGCGCCAACTTCGCGCTCGGCTGCGACTTCGTCGTCGCCGCGCGCTCGGCCAGTTTCATCCAGGCCTTCTCGAAGATCGGCCTGGTGCCCGATTGCGGCGGCACCTGGCTGCTGCCGCGGCTGGTCGGACGTGCGCGCGCGATCGGCCTGGCGCTGACCGGCGACAAGCTGCCGGCCGAGGAGGCGGCGCGCATCGGCCTGATCTGGCAGTGCGTCGACGACGCCGTACTCGTCGAGACGACGCTGGCGCTGGCGCGGCGACTGTCGTCGATGCCGATCAGGGCGCTGGCGCGAACGCGCCAGTTGATCGACGCCGCGCTGCCGATGGACTACGGCGCCGCGCTGCACCAGGAAGCCGTGGCCCAGGGCGAGATGAGCCGCAGCGCCGACTTCGCCGAGGGCGTGGCCGCCTTCCTGCAAAAACGTGCGGCGGTGTTCACGGAGCGCTGAGGCCGCCGGTGCAGCGGTGCCGGCACGCGGCAGCGATGTGGCCGCCCTCGCGGCGGCGACGCCGTGCCGTTTGCGCCAGGCTGGACGC
>JBBIPS010000025.1:0-17326 GCA_037442725.1 Burkholderiales bacterium
TCGGCTTCTGGGCCTGCGAGGCGGCGAAGTCGGCCTTGGCCCCGGCGACGTCGCCGTCCTCGAGCTTCGTCATGCCGCGCTGGTAGTAGGCGGCGGCGAAGTCCACCAGCGCGAGCCACGCCGGCGGCAGCGGCGGCAGGCTGTCGAATACGGCCCCGACCGTGCGCAACACGGGCTCAGGCGCCGCGCCGCGCGCCACCGCGGCCGCCACGCCGCCGTCGTGCCAGACGATGCCCAGCACTTCGCGCCGGCCCAACGGCACTCGCAACAAGCTTCCCGGCGTGAGTGCCCGCTCGCTCAGGTAGTCAAGCGCCGCGACCAGCCCGCTGTGCTGGGGCGTCTCGACCGCGACCCTGATGCGCTGCTGGGCGCTCAAGGCCTGCCGCCCGTCACTTGCGCGTGAAAACTCTGTACCACATCAAGATGCCAGCCTAAGTTCATGATCGAAAAGGACTTTCCAACCTATCCCCGTCTTCTGTGGATAACTTTGTGGGAAAGCTGCCCGCGGCGGCGCCAAGTGCTTGATCCGTCGTGCCCGGCGCCGGAATGCTCGATTCTGCGGCACGATCCAGAACACGTTACAAATCAACCAGTTAGCACGAATTGCCGCAATTCTTCATGGTGCGGCGCACATTCGATCAGACGCATTCGGCTCCGCTCTGATTTTGGGGATAAGTCAAGCCCTGAGCGCTCACTTACCGGCGAGAACTCGCCCGACCGCGCTCAGGGTCAACCCGCTTGCCGAATCCGGCGCGAGTGGCAGCGCACGGTGTCGACCAGCGCCTGCACATGCTCGAGCGGCGTGTGCTGGTTGATGCCGTGGCCGAGGTTGAAGACATGGCCGCCCCAGCGGCCGTCAGCGCGCTGCGGCGCACCGAAGCTGTCGAGCACTGCGCGCGCCTCGATGGCGATCGCCTCGGGCGGCGCGAACAGCACCATCGGGTCCATGTTGCCCTGCAGTGCGACGCGGTCGTCCAGGCGCGCCCGCGCCAGCCCCAGGTCGCTGGTCCAGTCCAGCCCGATGACGTCGGCGCCGCAGTCGGCGATCTGCTCGAGCCACAGGCCGCCGCCCTTGGTGAAGACGATGCTGGGCACGCGCCGGCCTTCGCGCTCGCGCGTGAGTTGTGCCACGACCCGGCGCGTGTAGGCCAGGCTGAACTGCTGGAACGCACGGTGCTCGAGCACGCCGCCCCAGGAGTCGAAGATCATCACGGCCTGCGCGCCGGCGTCGATCTGCGCGTTCAGGTAGGCCGCCACCGCGTCGGCGTTGACGGCAAGGATGCGGTGCAAAAGGTCTGGCCGGCTGTAGAGCATGGTCTTCACGAGCCGGTAGTCGTCCGACCCGGCACCCTCGACCATGTAGCAGGCCAGTGTCCAGGGGCTGCCGGAAAAGCCGATCAGCGGCACGCGGCCGACGCGACGCCCCTGGCCGTCAGTGGTCACGAGCGCCTTGCGGATCGACGCGACGGCGTCGAAGACATAGCGCAGCTTTTCCAGGTCGGGCACGTGCAGCGCTGCCACCGCCGCCTCGTCGCGCACCGGGTGCGCGAAGCGCGGACCCTCGCCGGCGGCGAAGGACAGGCCCAGCCCCATCGCGTCGGGCACGGTGAGGATGTCGGAGAACAGGATCGCCGCATCGAGCGCGAAGCGATCCACCGGCTGCAGCGTCACGTCGGTCGCGAACGCCGGGCTGGTGGCCAGCCCCATGAAGCTGCCGGCACGCGCCCGCGTGGCGTTGTACTCGGGCAGGAAGCGCCCGGCCTGGCGCATCATCCAGATCGGCGTGCAGTCCGTCGGCTGGCGCAGACAGGCGCGCAGGAAGGTATCGTTCTGAAGGGTGCTTTTCATCGCGCAATTATCGCGCGGCACCTCGGCGACGCGCGCCGACACCGACGGCCCGTGGCCGGGTCTTGATTCGCCCGGCGGACCCCCCATCTACGCACGTGCGGGGCTGGCCCGCGTCGACAAGCACAAGGAGTGACAGATGCCGGTTCCCCGCAGGATGTTGACCACCGTCGCCGTCAGTTCGGCGCTGCTGCTGTCGGGCTGCGGCTACAACGACTTCCAGCGTCTGGACGAGCAGGTCAAGGCCGGCTGGTCCGAGGTGGTGAACCAGTACCAGCGGCGCACCGACCTGATCCCGAACATCGTCGCCACGGTCAAGGGCGAGGCCAACTTCGAGCAGGAAACGCTGACCAAGGTGATCGAGGCACGCGCCAAGGCCACCAGCATCCAGGCCACGCCCGAGTTGATCAACAACCCCGAGGCATTCCAGAAGTTCCAGGCCGCGCAGGGCGAGTTGTCGGGCGCGCTCAGCCGGTTGATGGTGGTCAGCGAGCAGTACCCCGCGCTCAAGGCCAACCAGGGCTTCCAGGACCTGCGCGTGCAGCTCGAGGGCACCGAGAACCGCATCACGGTGGCGCGCAACCGCTACATCAAGGCGGTAGCCGATTACAACGTGCTGACGCGCAGCTTCCCGTCCAACCTGACGGCGATGGTCTTCAGCTACCAGGTCAAGCCCAACTTCACGGTGCAGAACGAGGCGGCGATCAGCGCACCGCCGACGGTGAGCTTCGACAAGCCGGCCGCACCCGGCCCGGCTGCTCCCGCGGCCAGCCGGTGAGGTCAGCGTGCCGGCTGTGGCGCATGCGTCCGGACTGTCGGCGCTGACCCGCCAGCGTGGCGCAGGGATCGCGCCGATGCTGCAGCGCCTGAGCGCGCGGCGCCGCGCCCGCCTGGGTGGCTGGCTCGGCGTGCTGCTGTGCCTGATGCTGGCAGCGCCCGCGCTGCGTGCGCAGGATGTGCAGCCGGTGCCCGCCCTCAGCGGCCGGGTGGTCGATCAGGTCGGGCTGCTCAGTGCGGCGCAGCGCGATGCGCTGGACGCCAAGCTGGCCGCCTTCGAAGCCCAGGCCGGCCCGCAGATCGTGCTGCTGCTGGTCGCGACGACTGCACCGGAGGACATCGCCGCCTATGCGCAGCGCGTCGCCGACGCCTGGAAGATCGGCCGCCGCGCCGTTGGCGACGGCGTGCTGGTGCTGGTGGCGCGCGACGACCGGCGCCTGCGCATCGAGGTCGCCAAGGCGCTCGAGGGGGCAGTGCCCGACCTGGCGGCGCGCCAGATCATCGAGCGCGCGATCACCCCGGCGTTCAAGCGCGGCGACTATGCGGGCGGCCTCGACGCCGGCATCGACCGCCTCATCGCCCGCATCCGCGGCGAGGCGCTGCCGCCACCGGGCAGCAGGTCGACCGCGCCCAAGGGTTTCGACTGGGGGCAGCTGGCGGCCCTGCTGCTGATCGGCGTGCCGGTCGTCGGCGGCATCTTCAGCAGCGTGTTCGGCCGCAAGCTCGGCTCGCTCATCACCGCCGCCGGCGCCGGATCGCTCGCCGCGTGGCTGAGCGCCAGCCTGTGGATCGGCGGCGTTGCCGGACTGCTCAGCCTGCTGCTGGTCGGTGTGCTCGGGGCCGGTGGCGGCGGTCGACGCGGCGGGCATGGCGGCGGCTTCGGCGCGGGCTCGCCAGGGATGTGGGGTGGTGGTGGCGGCTTCTCGTCGGGCGGGGGCTTCTCGTCGGGCGGCGGTGGCGATTTCGGCGGCGGTGGCGCCTCGGGGCGATGGTGATGAAACGCCTTGCTCGCATCCTCAGGCACCGCTGGTTCGACCAGCTCGACATCCGCCGTGCGCTGCCAGGCGCTGCGCTGGCGCGCATCCAGGCGCGGGTGAGCGCGAGCGAGACCCGTCACAGCGGCGAGATCCGCGTCTGCGTCGAGGCCGGACTGCCGCTGTCCTACCTGTGGCGCAGGCTCGGCGCACGCAACCGGGCCGTCACCGTGTTCGGCAAGCTGCGCGTCTGGGACACCGAGCACAACAACGGCGTCTTGATCTACCTGCTGCTGGCCGAGCGCGCGATCGAGATCGTCGCCGACCGTGGGCTCGAGCGGCACGTCGGCCGTGCGCAGTGGCAGGCCATCGTCGACACGCTGCGCGAGGCCTGCGGCGCCGGACGCTTCGAGGACGGCCTCGCGCAGGCCATCGATGCCGTGGACGCACTGCTGGCGCGGCACTTCGCGCTGCAGCCGGGCCAGGCCAACCCGAACGAGTTGCCGGACGCGCCTGAGCTGCGTTAGGCGGTCGACGCCGGCGTCACGGCGCGGACCTGCCGAGCGCATCGGCAGGCGGGCATGCGCCGGCCGGAACCGACAGCGGCCTGGCCGGCTCGACGCCGGGCAGGCCGCTGCAGTGCGCAGGCGGATCGCTACTTCTTGCGCAGCTTGGCGATCGCGGCGATCTGCGCCGCCATCGTGGCGAACTCGCTCTGGGCCGTGGCGAAGTCGATGTCGCTCTTGGCGTTCTTCATCGCCTCCTCGGCCAGCTTCTTGGCCTCCTGCGCCTTGGCCTCGTCGAGGTCGCGGCCGCGGATCGCCGTGTCGGCGAGCACGGTCACGGTGCCGGGCTGCACCTCGAGGATGCCGCCGGCGACGAAGATCAGTTCCTCCTCGCCGGCCGAGCCGTCGGCCAGCGCGCGCTCGATGCGCACGGTGCCCGGCTTGATGCGCGTGATCAGCGGCGTGTGGCGCGGCAGGATGCCGAGTTCGCCGCTCTCGCCCGGCAACGCGACGAACCTGGCTTCGCCGGAGAAGATGTTTTCCTCGGCCGAAACGACGTCAACGTGGATGGTGGCCATACGGGTCTCGCTTGACAGGTGAATGCGGCTCAGGAAGTTGGCCGTCGGGCCTCAGGCCGGGCGCAGCGCGCGCGCCGAGCACCGCAGCGACGCATCGGGGCCGGATGTGCCGCTCACTGGATCTTCTTGGCCTTCTCGAAAGCCTCGTCGATGGTGCCGACCATGTAGAACGCCTGCTCGGGCAGGTGGTCGCACTCGCCGGCAACGATCATCTTGAAGCCGCGGATGGTCTCCTTCAGCGGCACGTACTTGCCCGGCGTGCCGGTGAACACCTCGGCGACGTGGAACGGCTGCGACAGGAAGCGCTGGATCTTGCGCGCCCGCGCCACCGCCAGCTTGTCCTCGGGGCTCAACTCGTCCATGCCGAGGATGGCGATGATGTCGCGCAGTTCCTTGTAGCGCTGCAACGTCGACTGCACCGCGCGCGTCGTCGTGTAGTGCTCCTCGCCGACGACGTTCGGGTCGACCTGGCGGCTGTTCGAGTCGAGCGGATCGACCGCCGGGTAGATGCCCAGCGAGGCGATGTCGCGCGACAGCACGACGGTGGCGTCGAGGTGGGCGAAGGTGGTCGCCGGCGACGGGTCGGTCAGGTCGTCGGCCGGCACATAGACGGCCTGGATCGAGGTGATCGAGCCAACCTTGGTGCTGGTGATGCGCTCCTGCAGACGGCCCATCTCCTCGGCCAGCGTCGGCTGGTAGCCCACCGCCGACGGCATGCGCCCGAGCAACGCCGAGACCTCGGTGCCGGCGAGCGTGAAGCGGTAGATGTTGTCGACGAAGAACAGCACGTCGCGGCCTTCGTCGCGGAACGATTCGGCGATGGTCAGCCCGGTGAGCGCGACGCGCAGCCGGTTGCCCGGCGGCTCGTTCATCTGGCCGTACACCATCGACACCTTGGATTCGCCCAGGTTGTCCGAGTTGACGACACCCGACTCCATCATCTCGTGATAGAAGTCGTTGCCCTCGCGCGTGCGCTCGCCCACGCCGGCGAACACCGACAGACCCGAGTGAGCCTTGGCGATGTTGTTGATCAGCTCCATCATGTTGACGGTCTTGCCCACGCCGGCGCCGCCGAACAGGCCGACCTTGCCGCCCTTGGCGAACGGGCAGATCAGGTCGATCACCTTGATGCCGGTCTCGAGCAGGTCCTGCGATGGCGAGAGCTCGTCGTAGACCGGCGCCTTGCGGTGGATCGACGCCATCAGCGTGCGGTCGAGCGGGCCGCGCTCGTCGATCTCGTTGCCCAGCACGTCCATGATGCGGCCCAGCGTGGCCTTGCCGACCGGCACCGTGATCGGGTTGCCGGTGTTGCTGACCATCAGGCCGCGGCGCAGGCCGTCCGAAGAACCCAGCGCGATGGTGCGCACGACGCCGTCGCCGAGCTGCTGCTGCACCTCGAGCGTCAGTGCCGAGCCGTCAAGCCTGAGCGCGTCGTAGACGTGCGGCATGCGGTCGCGCGGGAACTCGACGTCGACGACGGCGCCGATGCACTGGACGATCTTGCCCTGGGTGGGGGTGTTGGCCATTTCTGTCGATCCTTCAATCAGGTGGGACTGTGTGTCGTTGTCCGGCGCCGGCCGATCAGCCGCCGATCGCCGCCGCGCCGCCGACGATCTCGGAGAGTTCCTTCGTGATCGCGGCCTGGCGCGTCTTGTTGTAGATGAGCTTGAACTCGTCGATCAGGTTGCCGGCGTTGTCGGTGGCGGCCTTCATCGCTACCATGCGCGCCGACTGCTCGGAAGCCATGTTCTCGGCCACCGCCTGGTACACCAGCGCTTCGACATAGCGCTTGAGCAGCTCGTCGATCACGGCCGGCGCGTCGGGTTCGTAGATGTAGTCCCACGCGTACTGCGACTTCTCGGCGGCCGACTGCTCCAGCCGGTCGGCCGACAGCGGCAGCAGCTGTTCGATCATCGGCTCCTGTTTCATCGTGTTGATGAAGCGCGTGTAGCAGAGGTAGACCGCATCGACCCGACCCTCGACGAACGCGTCGAGCATGACCTTGACCGGGCCGATCAGCTTGTCGAGCTGCGGCGCGTCGCCCAGGTGGGTGACGTGGCTCAGCACCTTGACGCCGATGCGGTTCAGGAAGCCCAGGCCCTTGTTGCCGACGGCCACCGCCTGCACGCTGCCGCCGGCCTGCTGCGCGTCGTGCATGCGCGTCGTCAGGGCGCGCAGCACGTTGGTGTTCAGGCCGCCGCACAGCCCCTTGTCGGTGCTGACGACGACGAACCCCACCGCCCCGGGTGCATCCACCTTGCGCATGAAGGGCGAGCGGTATTCGGGGTTGGCCAACGCCAGGTTGGCCGTGATGTTGCGGATCTTGTCGGCATACGGCCGCGCCGCGCGCATGCGCTCCTGCGCCTTGCGCATCTTCGAGGCCGAGACCATCTCCATGGCCTTGGTGATCTTCTTCGTGTTCTCGAAGCTCTTGATCTTGCCGCGTATTTCCTTGCCGATGGCCATGACGATGTTCCTTGGGCGGGTGGCGTCAGGCGCGGATCAGGCGAAGGACTTCCTGAACGCGGCCACGGCGCCGGCCAGTTCTTCCTCGGCGGCCTTGTCCATCGCCCGGTCGCTCTCGAGCTTGGCCAGCAAGGCGGCGTGGCTGGATCTGAGGTGCTGCCACAGGCCGTGCTCGAAGGCCAGGACCTTCTTGATGTCGACGTCGTCCATGTAGCCCTTGTTCACCGCGAACAGCGTGGCCGCCATCAGGCTGATCGGCAGCGGCGAATACTGGGCCTGCTTGAGCAGCTCGGTGACGCGGGCGCCGCGGTCGAGCTGCTTGCGCGTCGCGTCGTCGAGGTCGGAGGCGAACTGCGCGAACGCGGCGAGTTCGCGATACTGCGCCAGGTCGGTGCGGATGCCGCCCGACAGCGCCTTGATCAGCTTGGTCTGCGCCGCGCCGCCCACGCGCGACACCGAGATGCCGGCGTTGATGGCAGGGCGGATGCCGGCGTTGAACAGCGCCGTCTCGAGGAAGATCTGGCCGTCGGTGATCGAGATCACGTTGGTCGGCACGAACGCCGAGACGTCGCCAGCCTGGGTTTCGATGATCGGCAGCGCAGTCAGCGACCCGGTGCGACCCTTGACCTCGCCCTTGGTGAACTTCTCGACGTAGCCGGCATTGACGCGCGCAGCGCGCTCGAGCAGGCGGCTGTGCAGATAGAACACGTCGCCGGGGAAGGCCTCGCGTCCGGGCGGGCGGCGCAGCAGCAGCGAGACCTGTCGGTAGGCGACGGCCTGCTTGGACAGGTCGTCATAGATGATCAGCGCGTCCTGGCCGCGGTCGCGGAAATACTCGCCCATGGTGCAGCCCGAGTAGGGCGAGACGTACTGCATCGCCGCCGACTCGGACGCCGATGCGGCGACGACGATGGTGTAGTCCATCGCGCCGTTGGCCTCCAGTGCCCGCACCACGTTCTTGATCGACGACGCCTTCTGGCCGATCGCGACGTAGATGCAGGTCATGTCCTGACCCTTCTGGTTGATGATCGTGTCGACCGCGACCGCGGTCTTGCCGGTCTGGCGGTCGCCGATGATCAGCTCGCGCTGGCCGCGGCCGATCGGCACCATCGAGTCGATCGACTTCAGCCCCGTCTGCACCGGCTGGCTCACCGACTGACGTGCGATCACGCCCGGGGCGACCTTCTCGATGACGTCGGTCATCCTGGCGTTGATCGGCCCCTTGCCGTCGATCGGCGCGCCCAGCGCGTTGACGACGCGGCCGATCAGCTCGGGGCCGACCGGCACTTCCAGGATGCGGCCGGTGCACTTGACGGTGTCGCCCTCGGAGATGTGCTCGTACTCGCCCAGGATCACCGCGCCGACCGAGTCGCGCTCGAGGTTGAGCGCCAGGCCATAGGTGGCCTGGCCGGCGGCGGTGGGCGGGAACTCGAGCATTTCGCCGGCCATCGCGTCGGACAGCCCGTGCACGCGCACGATGCCGTCGGTGACCGACACCACGGTGCCCTGGTTCTTGATGTCCGACGAAGCGCCCAGGCCCTCGATGCGGCTCTTGATCAGTTCGGAAATCTCAGCGGGATTGAGTTGCATTCTTGGCTCCTGACCACCGGCACCGGGCCGGCAGATGGTTGACCGTCAAGGGTGGTGTGCCTGCGCCGGCGGCAGTTCAGGCGGCGAGCGCCATGCGCATGTGTTCGAGGCGGGCCCTGATCGAGGTGTCGAGCACTTCGTCGCCGACCACCACGCGAATGCCGCCGATGAGCGCGGGCTCGGGCACGACGCTGGCGTCGAGCTTGCGGCCGAAACGCTTCTCGAGCAGCGCGACGACCTCGCCCAACTGGCCGGCGTCGATCGGGTAGGCGCTGTAGATCGTCGCCTGCGAGACGCCGCCGCGGGCATTCACCAGCGCCTGGAACTGCGCAGCGATCTCGGGCAGCGCCGCGAGCCGGCCGTTGTCGACGACGACGCGCAGCAGGTTCGCAGCGGAGTTCGTCAGCGGCTCGTTCAGCGCGGCCGTGACGACATCGAACACCTGCTCGGCGCTCACCTTGGGATGCTCGGCGAACTGGCGTACCAGCGGGTTCGCCGCCGCTGCGGCGAGCGACTGGACCTGGGCGGCCAACGCCGCCGGGTCAGCCGCACCGGCGGCCTTGAACAAGGCCTCGGCGTAGGGCCTGGCAATGGTTGCAAGCTCGGCCATGGTCTTCAGAGCTCGGTCTTCAGGCGACCCAGCAACTCGGCATGGACACCGGCATTGACTTCGCGCTTGAGTATGGCCTCGGCGCCCTTGACGGCCAGTGCGGCGACCTGCTCGCGCAGCGCCTCGCGCGCCTTGCTCGCCTCCTGCTCGGCCTCGCCCTTGGCGGCGGCGATGATCTTGGCGCCTTCTTCGGCGGCGCGCGTCTTGGCCTCTTCGACCAGTTGCTGCGCCAGCCGCTCGGCATCGGCCAGGCGGCGCGCGGCGTCGTCGCGAGCGGCCGCAAGTTGCTGCTCGACGCGCTGGTTGGCCACGGCCAGTTCGGACTTGGCCTTGTCGGCGGCGGACAGCCCGGCAGCGATCTTCCTGGCGCGCTCGTCGAGCGCGCCCGTGATCGGCGGCCAGATGAACTTCATCGTGAACCAGACCAAGATCAGGAACACGATCATCTGAATGATGAAGGTACTGGTGATGCTCACGTCATTGCCTCGTGTCGTGGTGACGGGGAGCGCGGTGCCCGGCGCGGGGCCGGTCGGGCCGTGCCGGCGGCGGCCGTGACTTACTTCGGCAGGTTGGCGAGCTGGGACAGGAACGGGTTGGCCGTCGTGAACCACAGCGCGATACCGGTGCCGATGATGAACGAGGCATCGATCAGGCCGACGAGCAGGAACATCTTGGTCTGCAACTCACCCATCAATTCGGGTTGGCGCGCAGCCGACTCGAGGTACTTGCTGCCCATCACGCCGATGCCCACGCACGCGCCCAGCGCACCCAGACCAATGATGAGACCGGCGGCAACCGCGACGAGACCGATGAGTTCCATGTTGACTCCTGTTTGTGGAAGTGAAGTTGCGAAATCCAGCGATGAAAGGCAGGGGCAGGCAGGTCAGTGCGAATCGTGCGCCTGACCGATGTAGACCAGCGTCAGCATCATGAACACGAAGGCCTGCAGCGTGATGATCAGGATGTGGAAGATGGCCCACACGGTACCGGCCACGAGATGGCCCAGGGCCAGCGCGACGCCGCCGAGCGACAAGGTGAACGCGCCACCCATCAGCGCGATCAGCAGGAAGATCAACTCGCCGGCGTACATGTTGCCGAACAGCCGCATGCCGTGCGAGACCGTCTTGGCGACGAACTCGACCACCTGCATCGCGAAGTTGAACGGGTACAGCGACCAGTGGTCGCCGAACGGCGCGGCGAACAGCTCGTGCACCCAGCCGCCGATACCCTTGATCCTGACGTTGTAGACCAGGCAGGTGACGAGCACGCCGACCGACAACCCCATCGTCACCGACAGGTCGGCGGTGGGCACGACACGCAGGTAGGCGTGGCTGGCGTCGTGGCCGGCTGCCGTGTACAGCCAGCCCCAGATCGAAGGCAGCAGATCGACGGGCAGCAGGTCCATCGCATTGAGCAGGAAGATCCAGACGAACACCGTCAGCGCCATCGGTGCCACCAGCTTGCGACTGGTGGCGTTGTGGACGATGCCCTTGGCCTGGTTCTCGACCATCTCGACCAGGATCTCCACGGCGGCCTGGAATCGCCCCGGGACGCCGGACGTGGCCCGGCGCGAAGCGCGCCACAACAGCCAGCAGCCGAACACGCCGATCAGCGCCGAGAAGAAGACGGAGTCGAAGTTCACGACCGAGAAATCGACCAGGCTGGCAGGCTTGCCGGTGCCCAGATGCGTCAGGTGATGGACGATGTATTCGCCGGCGTTGGGGGCTTGACCTTCTGCTGCCATCTCTGTTGTCCCGTCTGCTCTTGTTCCGTCAGCGCGCGCGCCGCAACAGCGCGAACCAGTACACCTGCATGCACAGCACCAGCGCCGCCAGCAGGGCCGGCCAGCTCAGCGGCTGCACGATCTTCGGCGCCAGCAACAGCATCGCCAGCGCAAGAGCGATTTTCACAAACTCCCACAACATCAAGCTGACAGCCGAGCCGAGGGGCGTCATGCGCGCGACCCGGCGCGTCACGCCGCGCGCCAGCACCGCCGCCGGCACCACCACCGCGGCCGCGCCGTAAAGCATCGACCACGCCACTTCGCGCCGACCGGTGAGCCACCACCCCACCAGGGTCGCCGCCGCACCGACCGCAGCCTGCACGCCGACGACCCACCACGGTGAAATCGACCGCTGGCTGGCCCGCAATGCGGCCGCCTCGGCACGGCTCAGCCGCTTGCAGGCGTCGCCCGCCGCCACATCGTCCCAGCCGTCCCCGACATCACCCCAGGTGCCGGACTGCCCACTCAGGGTGACAGGCCGCTCGGACATCGGGGTCGACTGCGCTGCTGCTTTGGCAAACCTGTGAAGTATACGTGGAAACCCGCGTCCTCCCGACGCCGCGGCACACCCCGGGTGGTCCGGGATCGCCGGCCAGCCATCGCGCTGGCCGGCGGCGGATCGATCCTCAGGCGTGCGCGAATTCAGCCGGCAAGCCGGCCACCTCGACGCGACACTGCAGCACGCAGCCGGCCCACGGCTGCCGTGCGAGTTCTGTGGCGGGTCGGTTCTGGCGCGCGGTGGTGACATACAAAGTGCGCAGGTCGGCGCCGCCGAAGCACGGCATCGTCGGGCAGCGCACCGGCAACTCGATCCGGGCCAGCAACTCGCCCAGCGGCGACAGTCGCAGCAGGCACTGGCCTTCGTACATCGCGACCCAATAGGCGCCTTCGGCGTCCACCGCCGCGCCATCGGGGCGGCCGCCATACTCGTCGAGCGGTTGTCCCGCAGCGCGCGGCGCGAACTGCCGGAACACGCGGCGGCGCGACAAGCTGCCATCGCTGCCGTCGAAATCGAAGGCGATCACCGCATGGGCGGGCGTGTCGGCCCAGTACAGGGTGCGGCAGTCGGTGCCGAAGGCCAGGCCGTTGCTGGTCGTGATGCCGTCGGCCATGCGCGTGAACCTGCCGCCGGCCCAGCAGTACAGCGCGGCCTTGGGCTCGCGTTGGTCGTGCAGCGTGCCGATCCAGAATCGGCCCTGGGCGTCGGCCTTGCCATCGTTGAAACGTTCGCTGGCGCTGTCGTAGGGGGCGACCGCGACCCGCTCGCGCCTGCCGCTGCGTGCATCGAAACGCCACAGTCCGTCGCGCAGCGCCAGCAGCAGGCCGCCGCCGCCCAGAGGCACGCAACAGGCCGGCTCGGCGTCGAACGACCAGGCCCGGTGCTGCAGCGAGCGTGGATCGAAGCGGTGCAGCCGCAGCGCCGCGATGTCGCACCAGTACAGCACCTGCTCGGCGGGATGCCACAGCGGCGACTCGCCCAGCAGCGCCGGCGGCACCGGCAGCGGCTGGAAGGTGGACGACAGCGGCGACAAGGCCGGCGAGCTCACGTGGCGCCGATCGTGGCGCCCGGTCTTGAGCGCGCTGCGCGCCGCTGGATCGGCAGGCGCATCGACACGGCCACCGGGCGATGCGTAATCGGCGCCCCGCCGCGCTCAGCGCTCACCCTCGGTGCGCGTGCCGCTGGCCAGCGAATGCACGTGCTGCGAGCCGCCCTGGGTGTGCAGCGCGCGCAGCGTTGCGCAGGCGCCCTGCATCATCAGCGACAGGTCGGCCGCCACGGCCAGGTAGTCGAAGCCCATCGCGCGGAACTGCGCTGCGCCCTCCTGCGTCAGCGCGAGCGAGCCGATCGGGATGCCGACGGCCTTGGCGCGCGCCACCGCGTCGGCCATCAGCGCCAGCACCGAAGCATGCGCGAGCTGACCCGGCAATCCCATCGTTCCCGACAAATCGGCCGGCCCGATGAACAGCGCATCGACCCCCGGCACCGCGGCGATGGCCTCGAGTTGCCCGATCGACTGCGGCGTCTCGAGCTGGACGATGACGCCGACATTGCGATTGGCCTTCTGCAGGTACTGCGGCTCGGTGCCGTACCCCGAGGCCCGGCTCATGCCGGCCATGCCGCGCACGCCCTCGGGCGGGTAGCGCGTCGCGGCCACCGCCACGCGCGCTTCGCCGGCGTCCTGCACGAAAGGGAACAGCACCGTCGTCGCGCCGGCATCGAGCACCCGCTTGACCGTCACCGTGTCGTTCCACGGCACCCGCACGACGCCCATCATGTCGAGCGGCGTGTGCTCCATGTCGACCACGCCCCAGTCGAAACCGGCGTGTCCCATCGCCTCGGCGACGATGGCGCTGGCCGACATGATCCAGGTACCCAGCGGCGGCGAGCTGCCGGCGGATTTCAGCAGTTGGCGAAACGGGTTCATCAGCGGTCTCCTTCGCGATCAGTCCAGATCGACCTTCAGGTAGTGCGCGCCGGCGATCGGGTTGAAGTAGTACGGCGCAATCTCCTCGAATCCGAGCGACGCATACAGCCCGCGCGCGGCCTCCATCTCGTCGAGCGTATCGAGCAGCATCGCCGAATAGCCGGCGTGCGTGGCGCGGTCGATCAGGCCCTGCGCGATGACGCGGCCGAGACCACAACGGCGGAAGGCCGGGCGCACGTACAGTCGCTTCATCTCGCAGGCATTGGCGACGTCGACTTCGGCCAGCCGGCGCAGCGCGCCGCAGCCGCCGATC
The DNA here is from genome assembly GCA_037442725.1 of Burkholderiales bacterium. Classification (GTDB taxonomy): domain Bacteria; phylum Pseudomonadota; class Gammaproteobacteria; order Burkholderiales; family Burkholderiaceae_C; genus Pseudaquabacterium. The sequence continues at coordinate 13,869 of JBBIPS010000025.1, forward strand.
TCGGTCCCGACGAAGGCCAGCAGCAGCGCGCCCTGCGGCGCGGCGTACTCGCCCGGCAGGGCGGCCAGTTCGGCGTCGAAGTTCTGGAAGCGCAGGTCGATCGCAAGCCCTTGTGCGTACTCGCGAAAGATCTCGCGCACGGCCTCGAACAGCTCCGGCGTATCCGGGGTCTGCAGCCGGATGTCGGGACGAAGCGTGGCGCGAACGTGGTCTGGATCCGCGGGGGCCATGGCGGGCGGCTGCATCGAGCGGACGGTGGCGTCGGGTCGAGCAGCCAGTCTAACCGCCGAGCCAACCGACCGCGGCGGCAGCGGCGGCGCACAGGGCCAGCAGCAGCAGCGCGAGCGCGCGCGTCGCCACCGTGTCGACCGCCGGCGGCACCGTGCCGCCGAGCGGCTTGTCGCCGCTGACCATCGGTGCGATCAGGTTCGTGCCGCGGGCGCGATAGAACACGATCGCCGCCACATGCAACACCACCAGCCCGACCAGCAGCCACTTGCCCAGGCCCTTGTGCCAGGCGGTGGCGGCCAGCCCGGTGGCGTTGGCGACGAAACGATTCAGCGGCCCGGTGGTGGCGATCTCGTCGTCGGCCACCAACCCGGTGGCCACCTGCAGCGACAGCAGCAGCAGCATCGCCAGGACCGACATGCTGCCGAGCGGGTTGTGCCCGACCTCGAGGTGCTCCTGCGGCCGGTGCGCGCCGCGCAGGTAACGCCAGACCGTTGCCGGCGCGTAGACGAAGCTGCCGAAACGCGACCAGCGCCCGCCCACCAGGCCCCACACCAGCCGGAACGCCAGCAGCGCGAGGATGAACAAGCCCAGCCGGATATGCCAGACGAGCGCGCCGCCGCCGATCCTTCCGGTGACCACCTGCACCATGACGGCCAGCGCCAGCGACCAATGGAAAACGCGCGTCGGCAGGTCCCAGACCCGCACCGGACGGACCGAGTCGACATCGTTCATGCAAGGGCCTCGCAGCATCAACCTGTTGCGCGACGATAGCCGAGAAGCGATGCCCGGCGCGCCGCAGCTGCGGTGGACGCTGCGCGCCAGCGCTGCATCGGGTCGATCGAGGTGCGGGAATGGATCGATGTCGCCCTGCGTAGACTACCCAGCGCGGGCGGACCCACCCGCGCCCACCCCCACCCCACAGAGCAACGGAGAAAGCGCATGAATCGTCCAATCGTCGCTGCACTGGCCATCGCCGCCGCGCTGGCCAGCCTGCCTGCCGCCGCGCAGTTCCAGAAACCCGAAGACGCGATCAAGTACCGCCAGAGCGTGATGACGGTGATGGCCACGCATTTCGGTCGCGTCGGCGCGATGGCGCAGGGCAAGGTGCCGTTCGACGCCAAGGCCGCTGCCGCCAACGCGGATCTCGTGCTGGCGATGTCCAGGCTGCCGTTCACCGCCTTCGGTGACGGCACCGACAAGGGACTGCCCACGCGTGCCAGACCCGAGATCTGGAAGGACGCCGCCAGGTTCCGCGACAGCGCCGAGAAGATGCAGGCCGCCGTGGTCAAGCTCGACGATGCGGCCAAGGGCGGCAACCTCGACCAGCTCAAGGCCGCGTTTGGCCCCGTCGGCTCGGCGTGCAAGGGCTGCCACGACGACTTCCGCGCCGAGAAGTACAGCGCGAACTGACTCCTGCCGGGACCGGACCCGGCCGCTGGCCATCAACCCGCGACCGGCTCCTCCGAGCCTGGCGCGTCCACGCCCCGGCGCGCCGGCCAGGGCGAGGCGCGATGCGATTCCGCGATCGACCACCTGACACCGACCGTCTGCACATGGCCGATTGCGGCTAATCAACGATCCCAAAGTGCCCACGTTGCCGCAACGCGTACGGGCAGGATCCTCGAGCACCAACTCGGAAGCCGACCGTCGCGCGCGGCCGACTGGCTTGATCGGGTCGCGCGCTACTGCGCTTGGTCGAATGCCGTATCGACGTCGCGCGCACTGTGCAACACGCGCACCACCTCGATGCCGTCCTTCAGCGGCAGGTAGTAGATGACGTAGCGCCGGAACGGATGGCATCGCAGGTCATCGCCAAGCTCCGGGCGCGCCCGCCCCATCAGCGGCTGTGTGGCCATGAGATCGAACGTCGCATCGATCTGATCCACCCAACGATCAGCCGCTTCGGGGTTGTCTGCGGCGATGTGATCCCAGATGTCCAGGATGTCGAGCGCGGCCTGCGGCCGACGATCGACTCGCGCCACGGCGGCTACTTGGCCTGGTGTGTTCTGCGCGCACGCGCCTGGGCCTTGATCTCCGCCGCGCACCACTTCTTCGCCGGCCCGCTGGCCAAGCCGACCTGGATGTCCTCGCGCAGTTGCGCGAGCTTTGCCGAACGCAGCCGGTCTTGCTCGTCCATCAGACGCAGCGCCTCGCGCACGACCTCGCTGGCCGAGGTGTAGAGGCCCGACGCGACTTTGGAGCGCACCAGCTCCTCGAGTTGTGGCGTGAGGTTGACGTTCATGCCCATGACGGTTTCCGGGTGAGGTTCACCAATTCTATCCATTTATGTCAAAGATGGACATCCGGTGCCGGCCGGTACCGGCGCTCTCGCGGCGGCGCCCTGCCGCTCACATTGGAGGTCCACCATGGACACCACCACCTCTGGCCGTTCACACCACCGCGAACCCTGGAACAAGGGCGAGCTCGTCGGGCAGAAGGCGCCGCTCAAACCCAAGGACGTTCCTGATTAGCGATGAACCTCAGCAACCCTGATTCCGCGCTCGGGCAGCTTGGGTGCGGCGACGAGCGCACGCAGCAAGCTGCCAAGCATTGCGCGCACGTCGTAGCGCCGGTTGAAGCGGAACTGGACCTCTGCGAGGTAGCGGTAGCCGTACTTGGCGAAGTTGACGGCGTGGTACGTGACCGTCAGCGCGGTCTTGACGTTGCCGATGAGCGTGTTGACGGCGCGCAACTTCTCGTTGAGCGCGCTGGCCTTGCCGCCGCCGGTGACCTCGCGGTCGTGGACCGTGCCCATCGAGGCAGCCACTGTGAAGCAGCCCAGGCCATCGGAGACCACGGTCAGCGGCAAGCCCATGCTGGTGGCGATGAACTCCTTCATCGCCTCCTTGGTGAACGGACACACCGACAGGCAGGCCAGATGCCCGCGGCCGTCCTCGGTGGTTTGCACGGCCACGACGAAGGGCACCTTGTTCTCCGAGCCTCGGCCGGCCTCGCCGCCGCTGCGCTCCCCGCCAAGGTAGGCGTCGTCGACCTCGACGCGGCCGCTGAGTTGCCGCTCGGACTCCGACAGCGCCATCGCCTGCAGCAGCTGGTGCTTGACGAGCCAGGCGGTGCGGTAGCTCACGCCGAGTTGCCGGGTCAGCTCCAGCGCCGAGACGTTGTTCTTGGCCTGGGTGAGCAGCTGCATGGCCAGGAACCAGCGCGTCAGCGGCAGCTTGGTGGCCTCGAAGACGGTGCCGCTGGTCACGCTGCACTGGTGCTGACAG
>JBBIPS010000026.1:0-17280 GCA_037442725.1 Burkholderiales bacterium
CGCCCGGGGAGGGTGCAACGATGCCGCGCTTCGCGTTCTCGCGCAGTTGGGTCCGCCACCCGGCGCTGCAGCCGGCGTCGTGGTGCCTGCTGGCGTCGGCCGCGGTTGCGGCGCCGCCCGAGCGCTTCGAGTGCGCCGCACTGGTCGCCGCCACGTCGCGCCAACCCGCCTACGGACCGGTGCCGGGCGAGCCGCGCTGCGAGGGCTTCTACGTCAGGAACGTCTCGCAGCCTTTCCTCGAACTGGTCTCGCTGACGCGCTCGCCACCGGGCTCGTTGCCGGTCGATGCCGACGGGCGCCTGACGCTGCGCGGCCTGCCCAGGGTCGATACACGGCTGCGGATCCAGCCGCTGCGCTCAAACCCGCTGTACCGCGTCGACGCCTGGCTGGCGCGCGGTGCCAGCGTGCACTGGAGCAGCCGCACGATGCTGCAGGCCACTGGGCTGCAGCTGCGCGACCTGGGCCTGCTGGCCGTGGCCGGCAGCGGCGCCGAGCCGATGACGCTGGCGCCGGTATCGACCTCGGACGCCGCCGCCGGTGACACCGCCTACGCGGTGTTGCGGCCGTCGGTGGCGGTGTCCGCGCTGGCCTGGCGCGCCTACCGGCCGGCGCCGCACGACGCGCTGCCGGGGAGCTGGCAGGAACTGGCCGGGCCGCCGTTGTTCGCCTGGGAGCGCATCGCACTGCCGATCGCGCTGCCGGCCGACGGTCTGGGACTTCGCATCGACGTGCGCGCGCTCGACAGCCAGGGCCGCACGCTGCCGCTGCTGCAGTTCGTCGTCCTCGGTGTCAACGATGCCAGCCCCTGAACACGACGCGCTGCGCGCCGAGCGCAGCGCACTGGCGCAGCGTCTGGCGCAAGGCCTGGCGGCGCAGACTCCGCTCGCCGAACTGCAGGCGCTGCAGTCGCGGCTGCAGTTCATCGACGGCGTGCTGGCCGCGCCTGCACCGCGCGGCCGTGCGTTGCGCCGGCACGTGATCGCGCTGACCGTCGTCGCCGCGCTCGTTTCGCTGGCCGCGCTGCTGCCGATGCCGCGCGTCGCGTTCACGCTCGAACTCGTTGCCGGCGCGGCGCAGTTGCAGATGAACGGAAAAGGGAGCCTGGCCGCGCAGACGCTCGACGGCGAGTTGCGCGCCGAGGGATTCGCCCGCCTCGAATCGGCCGACGCGACCCTGGTGCGGCGCGCCGCCGACAGCGGCGCGGATCAACTCGCGCTGCGCGCCGAGCGGCTCGCGCTGCGCCGCATCAGCTTCCCCGCCGGCGCCGGCCTCGAATTCGAATCCGGCGCAACGAGCGTTCGCCTCGCGCTCACCGGCGCGGCGCACAGCGCCGAGTTCGAGCTCGGCGGCCAGGTGTCGAGCAGCTTCGCCGGATCACCGCGCGAGACCAACCGGTATCCCGTGGCGGAGTGGATCAAGCTCGTCGCGACCGACGCGCCGACCGAACTCTGGCTGGCACACCAGGCCGATCGCAACTACCTCTGGCGCGGGCTGCAGCCCGAGTCGCTGCGCTTCGTCGAGCGCCAGTCCGACGCCGACGGCCAGGTGCGGCTGGTCTCGGCGCTGCGCCAGGCCACGCTGCGCCTGCCGGCCACCGAGCGCGAGCTGCAGTTGCCGTCCGGCAGCGGGCTCGAGCTCGACGGGCTGCGGCTCGACCAGGCCGAAATGCAGCTCGGCGACGCGCTGACGCTCAAGGTGAGCGGCTCGGCGCGGCGCCTGGTGCACACCAGCGGCGGCTTCGACCGTTCGCTCAAGCCCAGCCTGCTCGACTACGCGGCGCACAACCACAGCCTCGCGCTGCTGTGGAGCGCCGCCGCGGCGCTCTGGGGCATCGGCACATGGCTGCACAAGACGCTCGGCGACGGCAGCTGAGCGGCGCTGTGACGCTGCCGTCCGGCGACCGCGCGCCGCGCCGGTCGACTGCGTCTGCGCTGGCGCCAAGGTGGGTGGACAGGCCGTGCCACCGAATGTGGCTCGGCGCGGCCTTGGCGTGGACCGTGCTCACCGCGTCGGCCGCCGCACAGGACAGCGCCTTCGACACCACCTTCTTCAGCGGCGTGGAACTGGCCGCGCGGCTGCGCCAGAACCTGGTGTGGATCGACACGCAGGACATCGGCGAGCACGGCTACGGGCTGGTCATCGGCGGCGACGATCAGACGCTGTGGGTCGCGACCGCGCGCCATGTCGTCGTCGCCAGGCCGATGCTCGGCATCGCGAGCCCCGAGCGTCCGAGCCGCCAGATCCGCGTGCGGTTTTGTGCCAGTGCCGAGCGCGAACTGCTGAGCGCCCGGGCGTGGCCCGGCTGGGATGCCGGCGGCGCGGACATCGCGCTGCTCGGCGTGGTGCGGCCACTCGGCTACCAGCCGGTGTTGCGCGCGCTGGCACCGCCGCCGCAGGTGGATGAGCCGGTCTGGCTGCTCGGCAGCAACGACGAATGCGCGCTGGTGCCGGCACCGGGCCAGGTGCGTGCACTGGCCGACGCCGCGCACAACCTGCGCATCGACTTTGCCGAGGTGCACGGCGGCAGCTCGGGCGCGCCGGTGCTCGGCGGCCGCGGCGTGCTCGGGCTGATGAAATCGGCCGAGGACCTGACGACGACGGTGCACGCCATCGATGATCTGCAGCGCCGCGTGCAGGCACTGCCCGGCGTGCGCTGGCAGCTCGAGGACGCGCGCAACATCGCGCCCACCGATCCGCGCGCCGCGGCGATCGACCTGGCCGAGACGCTGAACCAATACCTGCTGGTGCTGCGCAACGTGCACATGCTGCTGCAGCAGCCCCAGGTGGCGCGGCCGACGCTGGACGACTACACCCGGCGCTACAACGTCGCGTTGAACCGTTTCCTGCGCGTGCGCGAGGCCTACGACGGCAGTCTCGACCATTCGTGGCCGGCGCCGGCGTTGCCGGCCTGGCGCGGGTTGCGCGAGTCGCTGTGGGCCGTGCACCAGAACTTCTGGCGCACCAACCCGCTGATGGCCGACATCTACAAGAGCCAGAAGACGAGCGCCGAGGTGCGCGCGCAGATGGCCGAGCTCGAACCCGAGCTGGTTCGCCTGGAGGGAGAGATCGCGCAGTTCCTGCGCCTGCTTGCCAAGGAGAAATGACCATGTCGACAATTTCGTGGTGGTGTGAACGCGCCCCGGCAACGGGAGCGGCGGAACCCGTCCGTGCACGCCTCGCTTCGCGACTCCTCGCGCGCGCACGACCGGGTGCGTGCGTGCTGGCGCTGACCCTGGCCGCGTGTGGCGGTGGGCTCGAGGTGCTGGTCATCCCGCTGTTCGAGTTCGGCTTTGCCGGCAGCGCCGGGGCGGTGCAGATCCAGGTCTTCTTCAACCCCGACACGCCGACCCAGAGCAGCGGCAATTTCGTCGGCGTGAACATGAACGTCGACGCCAATCCACAACTCCACTACACCGGCAGCTACTCGGGCTGCAGCTTCACGCTCGCCACCAGCGATGCGGTCGCCGCGCCGGTGGCCTCGAGCTACAGCGGCAGCTTCAAGGGCAACGACAGCATCGAGCTGCGGCCCACCAGCGGCACCGGCCTGCCGGTGCTGACGCTGCAGCGCCAGGGCACCGGCACGCGCGTGACGGGCTGCTGAGCACGCGCGCGGCGGCGACGTCGCGCCAGCAGCAGCGCCGCGAGTCCGCAGCGCGCAGCGCCTCGAGCATTGCGCTCGAGCGTTGCCACGAGAACCGCGCCCGAACGCTCAAGGCTGCCGCAGGTGCCAGGCCTTGGGACGGGTGAAGGTGCGGATGCCTTCGATCGACAGCGTCAGGCCGATCCCCGAGTCGCGCCGGCCCGACCACGGCAGGCGCGGGCTGACGCGGTCGCAGCAGTTCCAGTACACGCTGCCGGCGTCGACCTGCGCGAGCAGTTCGCGCGCCCGGGCCTCGTCGCGTGTGTAGATGCCGGCCGTCAGGCCGTAGCGGGTGTCGTTCATCAGCGCGACGGCTTCGTCGTCGCCGCTCACCTTCTGGATGCCGATGACCGGGCCGAAGCTCTCCTCGCGCATCAGTGTCATCGTGTGGTTCACCTCGGTGAGGACGGTCGGCGCGTAGTGGTTGCCGGGGCCGGCCAGACGCTTGCCGCCGCAACGCAGCGTGGCGCCCCTGGCCAGTGCGTCGGCCACCTGCGCGTCGAGGACGTCGAGCTGCGGCGCGCGGGTGATGGCGCCGATGTAGGTCGACTCATCCATCGGGTCGCCGAGCTGGAACGACGCCACGGCGGCCAGGAAGTGCTCGACGAAGGCGTCGAAGATGGCCTCGTGCACGTAGATGCGCTCGACCGAACAGCAGCTCTGGCCGGTGTTGTACATCGCGCCGTCGGCCAGGCTCGCCGCCGCGGCGGCGGGGTCGGCATCGGCGCGCACATAGCTCGGGTCCTTGCCGCCGAGCTCGAGCTGCAGCTTGACGAGCCGGCCCGCCAGCGCGGCGCTGATGCGCATCCCGGTGGCGTGGCTGCCGGTGAAGAAGACACCGTCGACGCGCTGCGCCAGCAGTGCATTGCCCACTTCGCCGGCACCGACCAGGCACTGCATCACCTCGGCCGGCACGCCCGCGGCGTGCAGCAGCCGGGTAATGTGCAGCCCCGTCAGCGTCGCGTATTCCGACGGCTTGTAGAGCACCGCGTTGCCCGTCAGCAGCGCCGGCACGATGACGTTGCAGCCGACGAAATACGGGTAGTTCCAGGCCGAGATGTTGGCGACGACGCCGAGTGGGAGGTGCGAGATCTGCTCGTGCACGTCGCCGCCGTCGAACACGTGCTCGTCGCGCACCGCGCCCTCGGCGCGTTCGAGGAAGAAGTCGATGCGCGGCAGCAGCCCGTTGATCTCGTTGCGCGACTGCGCGATCGGCTTGCCGACCTCGTGCGTCAGCGTCGTCGCGAGGGCTTCGGCCTCGGCCAGCACGGCGGCGCGCAGGCGCTGGATCGGCGCCAGCCGCTCGGCCATCGGCAGCGCCGCCCACGCCGGCTGCGCCGCGCGCGCGGCCGTCGCCTTGGCGGCCACCGAGGCCGCGTCGTCGGCCGGCAGTTCGGCCAGCAGCGCGCCGGTGGCGGGGTTGTGGATCTTCAGTGTCGTCATCGTCGGGCCCTGGGTCAGCGCTGGCGCGCGGCGCGCGCCGCGTCGCGCAGCATCGGCGCGTCGTCGAAGGAGAGCGCGTTCTGCCGGTCGTGGAACTCGGGGTGCCATTGCACCGCGGCGATGTAGCCCGGGCCGCGGCGGCGGATGGCCTCGATCATGCCGTCCTCGGGGCAGCGCGCCTCGACGACGAAGCCTTGCCCCAGGTCCTTGATGCCCTGGTGGTGAATGCTGTTGACGGTGAAGTGGCGCCGGCCGGGGTAGAGCTGCGCCAGCCGCGTGCCGGCCACCAGTTCGACCGCGTGGAAGTGGCGTTCGTACTTGGCGGCGTCGCGATGCACGCCGGCGCCGGGGTGCTGCGTCGCGATGTCCTGCAGCAGCGTGCCGCCGAAGCTCACGTTCAGGAGTTGCAGGCCGCGGCAGATGCCGAACACCGGCTTGCCGGCGTCGACGAAGGCCTCGATCAGCGCCATCTCGCCGGCGTCGCGAACACTGTCGCCATGCCAGGCCGAGTCGATCGCCGCTTCGCCGTAGTTCTCCGGTGCGACGTCGTTGCCGCCCTGCAGCACCAGGCCGTCGAGCGCCGCCGCGTAGTGCGCGAAGCCCATCTCACCCGGCGCGACATCGTCCGCGCCGTCGAGCGCCGGAATCATCACCGCCAGCGCCCCGCCCGAATCGATCCAGCGCGCGACCGACTGCTCGAGGTAATGCAGCGTCTTGGTCCAGACGCCGCCGATGTCGACCCCGGGCGTGCCGGGGTAGTAGATGCGCGGCGAGACGCCGATCAGCAGGGGCTTGTCGTTCATGGTCTGCATTCACCCCTGGCCGGATGCGCGAGCGCGCACGGCGCACCAGGTCGAGTCGTGTCGATGCGGGGCGGGCACACCGGCCTCACATCGCCTGCCTGAACAGGCGCTCGTAGTCGGCCTCGGTGGCCGCCCGCGGATTGGTCCGGCCGGTGAAATCGGCGGCCGCCAGCGCCACCAGCCGGGGCAGCATGGCCGGCGTGACGCCGTGCGCAGCCAGGCCGCCGGTGATGCCGACCTGCTGCTTCAACCGTGCGAGCCAGCCGACGAAGGCCGAGCCGCCGCCGGCCACGTCGGCGGCGTGCGCGAGTTCGTCGAACCTGGCCGGCACGGCCTCCTGGTTCCAGGCCAGCACGGTCTCGATCATCAGCGCGTTGGCCAGCCCGTGGTGCAGGTCGCAGACGGCGCCCAGCGCATGCGCGCAGGCATGCACCGAGCCCAGATCCTTCTGGAACGCGATGGCGCCCATCATCGAGCTCATCATCATGTCGGTGCGCGCCTGCAGGTGGCCGGGGTCGTCGACCGCCGTGGCGAGCGCGCGCGCGCCGATGCGCAGCCCTTCGAGCGCGATGCCGTCGCACAGCGGGTGGTAGGCCGGCGAGAGGTAGCTCTCGATGTTGTGCGTCAGCGCGTCCATGCCAGTGGCGGCGGTCACCGCGGCGGGCAGCGCGAGCGTCAGCTCGGGGTCGGCGAACACCGCGCGCGCCAGGATCTTCGGGCTGAACACGGTGCGCTTGTGGTGCGTGTCGTTCTCCGACACGACCGACGAGCGCCCGACCTCCGAGCCGGTGCCCGCGGTGGTGGGCAGCGCGACCATGTACGGCAGCGCGTTGACGATCGGCCGCACGTGCGGGTGGTCCCACACGTACTCGAGGACATCGCCCGGGTGCACCGCCATCACGCCGACGACCTTGGCGACGTCGAGCGCGGCACCACCGCCGAAGCCGATGACGCAGTCGGCACGGTGGGTCTCGAAGGCCCGGCGGCCGGCCATCACCTGCGCGCAGGTCGGGTTGCCGGACACGCCGTCGAACACGGCAACCTCCAGCGCGCCGAGGTGGGTCCTGAACTCGGCCGTCACCGGCAGCGCGGCCAGCGCGCGGTCGGTGACGATCAGCGGGCGCTTCAGGCCGCGCTCGAGCAGGTGCGCGGCGACGAGCTTGCGCGCGCCGGCGCCGAAGTGGATGTCGGTGGGGAAGGCGAAGTGGTGCACGGTCATGGTGTCAGGGCGTCATCGCGCCGCGATCAGATGATCTCGAGGTAGCGCTTCAATTCCCAGTCGGTCACCGCGTCCTGCCACTGGCGGTGCTCCCACTCGCGGCTGGCGGCGAAGTGGTCGACGAAGGTGTCGCCGAACCAGTCGCGGGCAATCGTCGAGGCCTTGAAATTCTGCGTGGCGCGGATCAGCGAGCGCGGCGCGCGCGCGACGCTCTCCGCCCCCTGGTTGGTGCCGGTGATCGGCGGCGTGGTCAGCTTCAACCCCTTCTCGACGCCGTGCAGCCCGGCGGCGACGACCGCTGCCATCGCGAGGTAGGGGTTGATGTCGGCGCCGGGGCAGCGCGTCTCGAGCCGCGTGGCCTTCGGGCTGCCGGCGATGACGCGAAAACTCGCGGTGCGGTTGTCCAGCCCCCAGGTCGGCTTGACCGGTGCCCAGAAGCCGTCGACCAGTCGCTTGTAGCTGTTGATCGTCGGCCAGAACATCGGCGCGAACTCCATCAGGCAGGCGACCTGCCCGGCCAGGTAGCTCTCGAACAGCTTGCTCATCTTGCGCGGGCTGCCGGCGTCGTGGAACAGGTTGCGCCTGCCGTCGCTCAGGCTCTGGTGGATGTGGCCCGAGCAGCCCGGCAGCGCCTGGTTCCACTTGGCCATGAAGCTGGGCATGATGCCGAAGCGCTTGCCGATCTCCTTGGCGCCGGTCTTGAACAGGATCGCGCGGTCGGCCGCTTCGAGCGCTTCGCTGAAGAGGATGGCCACTTCGTAGACGCCGGGGCCGGTCTCGGTGTGCAGGCCCTCGATCGGTACGCCGAAGGCCAGCATCTCGTCCATCAGCGCGTTGAAGAAGGGCCGGTTGTCGGCCATGCGCAGCAGCGAATAGCCGAACATGCCTGGCGTCAGCGTGGTCGGATCGACGCCCTTCTTGGCGGCCCAGCTGTGCGGCGTCTCGACGAAGTTGAACCACTCGAACTCGACGCCGGCCATCGGCTGCAGCCCCATCCTGGCGGCGCGCGCGAGCACCCGCCTGAGCGTCTGGCGCGGGCAGATCGGCGACGGCGTGCCGTCGGCGCCCACGAACTCGCCGAGGAAGAACGGCACGTCGCCGTCCCACGGCACGCGGCGCGCGGTGTCGAGGTCGATGCGGGCCAGCGCGTCGGGGAAGCCGTGCTGCCAGCCGGTGACCTGCGCGTTGTCGTAGCAGTGGTCCGACGAGTCCCAGCCGAAGACGACGTCGCAGAAGCCGAAGCCGCCGCCGGGGTGCGCCTGGGCGGCGCCGAAGAACTTGTCCTTGTGCAGGTACTTGCCGCGCAGGATGCCGTCGATGTCGCTGCACGCGACCTTGACCTTGGCCGCGCCCGAGCGGCGGATCGCGGCGAGCGCGGGGTGTTCCTTCGGGGCCCTGGATGCCATGCCGTCTCCCTGTGGATTCCGAGCGCGCTCAGCGCGCGGGTGCGCCGCTGGCGATTCCCATCTCGTGCAGCGCGTCGGCCACCGCAGCGACGGCCTGGCGCATCTCGTTGCGGCCGATCGCGCCGATGCAGCCGACGCGGAAGGTCTCGATCTCGGTCAGCTTGCCCGGGTAGAGCATGAAGCCGCGCTGCCTGCAGGCCGCGTAGAAGCGCTTGAAATCGTACGCCGGCGCGGAAGGCGCATGGAAGGTGACGATGATCGGCGACTGCACCTCGGGCCGCAGCAGCGGCGCGAAGCCGAGCGCGGCCATGCCTTCGACGAGCGTGCGGCAGTTGTCGGCGTAGCGCGCCAGCCGCGCCGGCTGGCCGCCTTCCTCGAGGTATTGCGCCAGCGCCTCGGCCAGCGCCACCACCACGTGCGTCGGCGGCGTGAAGCGCCACTGGCCGGTGCGCTCCATGTACCGGTGCTGGTCGTGCAGGTCGAGCGCCAGGCTCTGGCTGCGGCCGGCGCAGCCTTCGAGCACGGCATTGCGGATCAGCACGAAGCCCATCCCCGGGACGCCCTCGAGGCACTTGCCGCTGGCGGCGACGAGCGCGTCGAAGCGCACTTCGCGTGCGTCGATCGGCAGCGCGCCGAAGCTCGACATGGCATCGACGATCAGACCCGTGCCGCGCCGCTCGCACACCGCCGCCACCTCGGCCAGCGGGTTGACGACGCCGGTGCCGGTCTCGCAGTGGACCAGCACGACATGGCTCACCGACGCATCGGCGGCCAGCGCCGCGTCGAGCGCCGCGGCCGAGACCGGGTCGACCTCGTCGCACGCCAGCACGCTGGTGCGCCGGCCCATCAACTGCGCGAGCCGCGCCGCGCGCTTGCAGTAGGCGCCGTTGTCGAGCACCAGCACGTGGCCCGCGCGCGGCACCAGCGTGGCCACCGCGGCCTCGACGCTGAAGGTGCCGCTGCCCTGCAGCGGCACGGCCGCGTGCGTCGCCTCGGCGTGGACGATGTCGAGCAGCTGCGAGCGCACGCGCGCGGTGACGGCGTTGAAGTCGGCGTCCCACGACCCCCAGTCGCGCAGCATCGCGAGCCGGGTGCGCAACGTGGTCGTCAGCGGTCCGGGGGTGAGCAGGATGCGTTCGCGGTCCATGGACGAATTCTCCTTCGACCTCAGCGCTGCTGCCACGCCTGCGTGCGCCGTTGCACCGACTTCGACAGCACCATGAACAGCAGTATCGCCACGCCGTTGGCGGCGACGATCAGCACCGCCATCGCCGCGGCGGCGCCGATCTCGCCGGCCTCGTCGAGGTTGAGGATCGCGATCGCCGCCAGCTTGGTCTCGGGCGAGTAGAGGAAGACGACGGCCGAGATCGTCGTCATCGCGTTGATGAAGAAGTAGCGCGCGATGTCGACCAGCACCGGCGTGCAGATCGGCAGCGTGACGCGCCAGAGGGTCTTGTAGAACGGCACCTTGAGCGACGCCGAGACGGACTCGAACTCGGCGTCCAGCCCCTTGAGCGCGGTGACGGCGGTGATGTGGCCGGTGGTGTAGAAGTGCACCACGGTGCACACCGTCATCAGCGCCAGCGTGTGGTACAGGCCGTTGAGCGGATTGGCCGGCGCGTTGAAGAAGAAGATGTAGCCCAGCCCCAGCACCAGCCCCGGCACCGCCATCGGCAGCGTCGACAGCAGCCGCAGCAGGCTGCGCAGCGCGCGCATCGTGCTCCAGCCTGCGCCGGACGGCGCGGCCTGCGTCTTCTCGAGCAGGTAGGCGCCGGCAAACACCAGCAAGGTGCCGCCGAGCGCCGAGCCGCCGCTCATCACCAGGCTGTTGACGAAGGCGGACCCGACCTCGGCGTCGACGAGGCCCAGCGCATAGTGGCGCACGCTGGGCGTCAGGTTGTACGGCCAGAAGCTCGCGAACGACGCGAACACCGCCATGCCCAGCATGGCCAGGATCAGCGCGCACACGCCGGCGCAGTACAGCGACATCAGCGCATCGAACAGCGGCGCGCGCCTGGGCGTGTAGGGCACGGCGCGCGCGCTGAGCATCGCCGTCTGCCTGCGGCTGACCCAGTGATCGACCGCGAACGTCAGCAGCGCCGGCGCCAGCAGCAGCAGCGCGACGACCGCGCCGCGCTGGAAGTCCTGCTGACCGATGACCAGCTTGAAGACATCGGTGGCGAGCACGTTGAAGCTGCCGCCGATGACCTTGGGGATGCCGAAATCGGTGATCACCAGCGTGAAGACGACGAGCGCGGCCGAGATCAGCCCGTACCTGGCGCCCGGCAGCGTGATGGTGAAGAACCTGCGCCGCGCCGAGGTGCCCAGTGCGTCGGCCGCCTCGTACAGCCGTGCGTCGGCGGCGGCCAGCGCGGTGACGAGGATCATCAGTGCGTGCGGAAAGGTCGAGAAGATCTCGGCCAGCACGATGCCCGGCGCGCCGTAGATCTGCTCGACGCCGAGCCCGGTCAGCACGGACTTCAACACACCCTGGTTGCCGAACCAGTAGATCAGCGAGATGGCCGCCAGCAGCGATGGCGCGAGCAGCGGCACCAGCGTGATCGCGCGCGCCAGGCCCTTGCATCGCATGCCGCTGCGCGTCAGCGCATAGGCGAAGCCGAACGCGGCGGGCAGCGTGATCGCCGTGACCAGCGCCGACACCCAAAGGCTGTTCCACAGCGAGCCCAGCAGCGCCGGCGTGCGCGCGTACGCGGCGAAGTTCGCCAGCCCGACGAAGCGCCCGGCGCCGTCCTCGATCGCCTGCTGCAGCACCGCGCCGAGCGGCGCCGCGAGGAACACCAGCAGCAGCGCGGCGACGACGAGCAGCGCCGCCTGCGCGATGCGCTCGGTCCAGTGCGCTTGCTGGCGCACGGGGGCCCGGGACAGCGGCGGCAGCGCCAGGTCGGTCACGGCGCGGCCTTCATGCGCCGGCCTTCATGCGATGACCTTCATGCAAACACCCGCATGCGCTGCGGCATCAGCCGCAGTGGCAGCCGGCTCCCGACCGCGAGCCCCGACTCGGCCAGGTAGTTCAGCGACAGGTAGACGCTGAGCCGGGCGCTGCCCAGGCGCGGGCTCGTGACGCGCACGAGGCAGTAAGGGCCCATGAAGTCGATGGCGTCGATCTCGGCCTCGAAGACGTTGGGGTCGTCGGCGGCAAAGCCATGGCCGCCCTCGGCGCTGGCCGGCCGCGCCAGCACGTCCTCGGGCCGCAGGTAGACGTGCAGCTCGCAGCCCGGCGCATGGCCGGCGAGCGACGCATGTTCGCAGCGGAACACCTGCTCGCCGATGCGCACGCCACCGCCGTCGAGCGTGGCCGGCAACGCATTGATGCGGCCGACGAAATCGGCGACGAACAGCGTGGCCGGGTCGCGGTAGACCGACATCGCGCTGCCGACCTGCTCGATCGCGCCGCGGTTCATCACGACGATGCGGTCGGCCACCGCGAACGCCTCCTCCTGGTCGTGCGTGACCATGATGGTGGTCACGCCGAGCTGGCGCTGCAGGCTGCGCAACTCCTGGCGCAGCTTGACGCGGACGATGGCGTCCAGCGCCGACAACGGCTCGTCGAGCAGCAGCAGCGCCGGCGACGTGGCCAGCGCGCGCGCCAGCGCGACGCGCTGCTGCTCGCCGCCCGAGAGCTGCGCCGGGTACTTGCCCTGGCTGCCGGGCAGGCCGACCAGCGCGAGCAGTTCGGCCACGCGCTCGCGCGCGCGCGCCTTGGGAGTCCTGCGATTGACCAGCCCGTAACCGACGTTGTCGGCGACGGTCAGGTTCGGGAACAGTGCGTACGACTGGAAGACGATGCCGTAGTCGCGCCCGGCCGGCGGCAGGCGCGAGATGTCGCGCCCGCGCAGCTCGATGTGCCCGGCGCTCTGCACCTCGAGCCCGGCGATGATGCGCAGCAAAGTCGTCTTGCCGCAGCCCGAGGGGCCGAGGAAGCAGACGAACTCGCCCTCGGCGACGTCGAGGTCCAGTCCGCGCAGCGCCGTGAAGCTGCCGAAATCCTTGCGGATGCCGGCCAGCCGCAGATAGGGCGCGGCGGCAGTGGGCGCTGCGTCGGGCAAGGCGGTCTACGGCCCGGGCGCTGTCACTTCTTCGGTTCGGACTTGGCGCTGTAGCGCCTGTTCCACTCGGCCAGGATGCGTTCGCGGTTCGCCGCGGCGACGGTGAAGTCCATCTTCACCAGCCGCGCCTCGTAGTCGCGGGGCACGTTGGCCAGCGGCGCGGCCACGCCCGGCTGCGCGGTGATCGCGAAGTTCTTGCCGTACAGCAGCATCGCGTCCTTGCTCGACGCCCAGTCGGCCAGCCTCTTCGCGGCGTCGAGATGTTTGGTGCCCTTGTGGATCGCGAACGCCTCGAGATCCCAGCCCAGCCCTTCCTTCGGGAACACGAGGTCGATCGGCGCGCCCTTGGCCTTGTTGGTGTTGCCGCGGTATTCGAACGAGATGCCCACCACGTACTCGCCGGCGGCGGCCATGTTGCACGGCTTGGACCCCGAATGCGTGTACTGCGCGATGTTCTCGTGCAGGGCGTCCATGTACTTCCAGCCGCCGCCCTGGCCGTCCTGGTCGCCCCACAGCGCGAGCCAGGCGGTGACGTCGAAGAAACCGGTGCCCGACGAGGCCGGGTTGGGCATCACGACCTGCCCCTTGTAGGCCGGCTTGAGCAGGTCCTTCCAGGTCTCGGGCCTGGGGATGTTCTTCTTCTTCGCCTCGACGGTGTTGAAGCACACCGTCGCGCCCCAGACATCCATGCCGAACCAGGCCGGCGGGTTCTTCCTGTCGCGGTACTGGCTCATGATGGCGTCGATGTTGAGCGGCTTGTACGGCTCGAGCATGCCGTTCCTGTCGAGCAGCGCCAGGCTCGACGCGGCCACGCCCATCACCGCGTCGGCCTGCGGGTTGGACTTCTCGGCCAGCAGCTTGGCGGTGATCACGCCGGTGGAGTCGCGCACCCACTTCAGGTCGATCTCGGGGTGGACCTTGTTGAAGCCCTCCTGGTAGGCCTTCAACTGGTCGGTCTCGAGCGCGGTGTAGACCAGCAATTGGGTCTTCTGCGCCAGCGCGCCGACGGCCAGCGCGAGCAGCCCGGCCGCGGTGACGGCCTTGGCCAGGACATGGAGTGGAGTCGCCGGATGCATGGAAAGTCCTTGGTTGGAAACCTGCGATGCTGGGACCTGATCGTGTCGGCACGATGACGCGCTGATGGGGTGTGCGCAATGCGATCGGCAACGACCGAGAGGCGTCCCCTCGGCCCGGTATCTTGTGCTTCAATCGACGCCGTGAGCGCCCTCGTTTACCCCAGCATCGTGCGGTGTCAGGCGGGCCTGCCCGCCGCGCCGGTGCGGCAAGCCATCGATCGCGCCATACCGCAGCGCGACCGTCCAGCCCGCAGCCAAGGAGACACGGCATGAATTTCAGCTACCGACGCCGCTACACCGGAGCGATCCAGGCCGTGCTGCTGGACTGGGCCGGCACGACGATGGACTTCGGCTGCATGGCGCCTGCGCGCGTGTTCGTCGAGGTGTTCGGGCGCCGGGGCGTGCCGATCACGATCGACGAGGCGCGCGCGCCGATGGGCGCGCACAAGCGCGTGCACATCCAGCGCATCTGCGAGCTCGATTCGGTGCGCGCGCGCTGGCTGCAGGTGCATGGCCGGCCGCCGGACGACGACGACGTGAGCGCGATGTTCGCCGAGTTCGTGCCGCTGCAGGTCGCCTGCCTGTCCGAGTATTCGGCGCTGATCCCGGGCACGCTCGAATCCGTCGCCGAACTGCGCCGGCGCGGCATCAGGATCGGCTCGACCTCGGGCTATCTGCCCGAGATGATGCGCGTCAACCAGCGCGACGCCAGGCGCCAGGGCTACGAGCCCGACGCCACGGTGTGCGCCGGCGACGTGCCGGCCGGGCGGCCGTTCCCGCACATGTGCCTGAAGAACGTCATCGAGCTCGGCGTCGGCACGGTGCACGCCTGCGTCAAGATCGACGACACCGTCCCCGGCGTCGAGGAGGGACTCAACGCGGGCATGTGGACCATCGGCCTGGCCGTCAGCGGCAACGAAGTGGGCCTGCCGCTCGCGGACTGGACCGCATTGCCCGCCGCCGAACAGGCAGCCAGGCGCGAGCGCGCGACCACCCGCCTGCGGCACGCCGGCGCGCACTACACGGTCGACAGCATCGCCGACATCCTGCCGTGCATCGACGACATCCAGGCGCGCCTGCGCCACGGCGACGCGCCCTGAGCCGGGCCATGGCCGGCACTCCAGGCCCGGCACCGAGCGAGGGGGACGTCAACCGCTCGCCGCGCCGCGACCGGTGGCAACGCGAGCACCTCGACGGGCCCACGCGCGCGCTGCTGGCGCGCGACCGCGCCGCCTTCGTCCAGCAGTCGGTTTCCACGCCGTGCCTCGCCGCCATCGCCCGGGCCGAGGGCATCTGGATCGAAGACACGGCGGGGCGCCGGTACATGGATTTCCACGGCAACAACGTGCACCACGTCGGCTACGCGCATCCGCGCGTGCTCGCGGCGATCAAGGCGCAGCTCGACGTGCTGAGCTTCGCGCCGCGGCGCTTCACATGCGACCGCGCCGTCGAACTGGCCGAGGCGCTGGCGTCGCGCTTCCGCACGCTGACCGGGGTCGCCGGCAAGGTGCTGTTCACGACCGGCGGGTCGGACGCGGTCGAGGTCGCGATCAAGCTGGCCCGGCTGGCCACCGGCCGCTTCAAGACGCTCAGCTTCTGGGACTCGTTCCACGGCGCCGGGTTCGGCGCGGCCAGCGTCGGCGGCGAGGCGCTGTTTCGCAGCGGCCGTGCGGTCGGGCCGCTGCTGGCCGGCACCGAGCATGTCGCGCCGTTCGGTTGTTATCGCTGCGCCTACGGCCATGCGGTGGATGACGACGGCCGCCCCGACCTCGACCGCTGCCGACTCGCCTGCGCGGGCATGGTGCGCCACGTCCTCGAGCGCGAAGGCGACGTGGCCGCGCTCATCGCCGAGCCGGCGCGCGCGGTGCCGTTCATCCCGCCGCCGGGCTACTGGCACGCCGTGCGCGAGGCCTGCCGCGCCCACGGCACGCTGCTGATCTTCGACGAGATTCCGACCGGGCTCGGCAAGACGGGCCGCTTCTTCGCCGCCGAGCACGACGGCGCGGCACCCGACATCGTCGTGCTCGGCAAGGCGCTCGGTGGCGGCGTGCTGCCGATCGCCGCCTGCATCGCGCGTGCCGGTCTCGACCGGGCCGGCGCCTTCGCCTTCGGCCACTACACCCACGAGAAGAACCCGGTGACGGCCGCCGCCGCGCTGGCCACGTTGCAGGTCATCGACGACGAGCAGCTGGTCGGCAACGCCGAGCGCGTCGGCGCGTATGCGCTGGAGCGCCTGCACGAAATGAAGGACCGGCATCGCCTGATCGGCGACGTGCGCGGACGCGGCCTGCTCATCGGCATCGAGCTGGTCGCCGACCGCGCGAGCAAGATGCCGGCACCCGACGCGGCCGAACGCGTTCTCTACGCCGCACTGTCGCGCGGCCTGTCGTTCAAGACGACGCTGGGCAACGTGCTGACCCTGACACCGCCGCTGATCACGACCCGGGCGCAGATGGGACAGGCGCTGGACATCCTGGATGAATGCCTGGCCGAGCTCGGACGGCGCGGCGGGGCGCGCCGCGCGGCGACGAGGTGACAATCCGCGCATGGTCCACCTGCTCAATCTGCTCGCGGCGATCGCGCTGCTGGTGTGGGGTACCCAGATCGTTCGCACCGGCGTGCTGCGCGTGTTCGGCGAGAACCTGCGCCACCTGCTCGCGGTGAGCATGGCCGCACGGCCCAGCGCGGTGGCAGCCGGCCTGGGCGTGACGAGCCTGCTGCAGTCGAGCACCGCCACCTGCCTGATCGTCAGCTCGTTCCTCGGCCGCGAGCTGGTGCCGCTGGGCGCGGCGCTGGCGGTGATGCTGGGCGCCGACATGGGCACCGGCCTGATGGCGCTGGTGTTCTCGTTCGACCTGTCGTGGCTGTCGCCGCTGCTGATCTTCGTCGGCGTCGTGATGTACATCAGCCGCGCCAAGAGCCCTGCCGGCCGGCTCGGCCAGGTGGTGATCGGCCTGGGCCTGATCCTGCTGTCGCTGCAGCTCATCGGCGCCAGCACGCGGCCGCTGACCGAATCGCCGGCGGTGCGCGCGCTGCTGCTGGCGATGCCCAGCGACGTGATGCTCGACATCCTGGTCGGCACGCTGCTGGCGGTGCTGTCGTACTCGAGCCTGGCCAGCGTGCTGCTGACGGCAGCGCTGGCCGCGTCGGGACTGCTGCCGATCACGGTGGCGCTGGGCCTCGTGCTCGGTGCCAACCTGGGCAGCGGGCTGCTGGCGGTGATGACCACCGCGCGCGCGCCGGTGGCCGAGCGCCGGCTGCCGATGGGCAACCTGGTGTTCAAGGCGGTCGGCTGCGCGCTGGCGATTCCGCTGCTGCCGCAGGCGCTGGCGTGGCTACAGCAGTGGGTGCCGAGCGTGCACGAGCAGGTGGTGGTCTTCCACCTCGGCTTCAACATCGTGCTGGCGCTGCTGTTCGTGGCCTTCACTCCGGCGCTGGCGCACGCGCTCGAGCGCTGGCTGCGCTCGCCGCCGGCGCGCCCGAACGAGCGGCTCCAGCACCTGGACCCGTCGGCGCTGGACACGCCGTCGCTGGCCATCAGTTGCGCCGCGCGCGAGGCGCTGCACCAGGCCGACGTCGTCGAGACCATGCTGCGCGGCATCCTGCCGGTACTGCGCCACAACGAC